>JAUNQZ010000060.1 GCA_030535915.1 bacterium | reverse complement strand
GTATCTCTAATATATATAATAATATTAATATTAATAATAATAAAAGAAAAGAATATAATAGCGCGTACGCGCGAGAGAATTCTTCTTCTTTTTCTCTTTTTTGGGAAAAATATCCTATGAAGGTGGATGAGGTGAATGTTCGAGCCAAATGGGAAGCGCTTATGGCAGAAGGGGTTGACCCCGAGGAGATCCTAACAGGCCTCGCTCACGCTATCAAATATTGGGAAGAGAACCTCGACAGCGAAAAGTTTATCCCCAATCCTTGGAAGTGGCTCAACAATAGACGCTGGAAAGATCGCTATTCAACCAACTTGAAGTTTAAGAAGAAAGCGCCAAGCGTTGAAAAAGCAACCAACAAGGCTGTTGCAAAACCCACCACAGCAACCCCTACCCCTCAACCGGCTTCCTTCTCCGAAGATGAGAAAGCATTCTTGGATGTCTATGGGAAGAAACCGCATACACAGGAAGACATTAATCTTTTCCATGCGGCTTTTGAGTGTGCGATGAAAGAATTGGACCAAGACATCAAGCTCCTCTGTGCTGCAGCAACGATTGCAATTGATGTTCAAACCAAAGAGGAAGGTGACACCCGCCGCATGAAACGTGCAAGCTATTGGCTCGATGACTGTGAATACCGTCAGTATCTCAAACGCGCTCGTGATAGTGTAAGTTATCTTGCAGCGAAACGCGGTATAGACCCAAAGTCCTATTGGGATATTACAATTGTTGATTAATCACAACTCGAACGCTTTTAAAAAAAACCTCCATGAGGTGAACCCATTTTCTCGTGGAGGTTATCGCTAAACCATTCATCCTGAAAAGCACCCCAAACGCAACGCAAAAAAGGACACTTTTTGTCGTTTGAGAAGATTTCAGCCTACACCTTAAAACAAGAATGTCTCCAGAAACGATTTTAACGGCTCAAAAATCGCTTCACGAGGGGTTCGGGCTATACTCCTGCCCTAGCCTATTCAAACTCGTCTTAAAACGCGTTTAAATGGGTTTTCGAAAAGGAAGGTTGGCAGACGCTAAAATGCAACCCTTCAAAATCTCGTGCAGATTTGCTTAGCGAGAGCTTCCAATAGAAGGAAAAGATTGCTTCATTCGATGAACTTGTAAGGATAACAAAGAACCTCGCCTGGGAAGGTGAGGCTCTTTATTGTGCGTCTCTTTTTTCTTTGGATTAAGCGCCTGCTTGGAACGGCAAGGGTTCGCTTAGGGGTGAGTTTAAACGCCGGTGACGACGCTCAAACAGATGGGACCTAAGGCATCGATATCCTGAGCGGTCAATGGGCGAACCTCGGGTTGTCCGTCCTTCAAGACGGGTTCAAAGGAATAAACCCCATCTTCATCCGTCGGTTCAACGGGTTGCATGATTGTCGCCATCTTCCCAACGAGGTTTTGCTTCACGATTGGCGCGAAGGTCTCCCACGCGTCTTCCATCGTCGCATCGCCTTTATTCATCGCGGCTTCAATTTCATTAAAGATGAGAGCGTCGGTATTCAAGACTTTGCCATCGTCATTGCAGATGCGGAGTCGTTGAGGGATGCGGGAGACCTCATACGCACACATCTGCGAGGCTAACCCCTCAATCATTCGAGAGACTTTCCTTCCCTTTTGGGGAGGTCGCGTCAGGGACATCCCCTTGGCGTGCTTAGCGTTAAAAAGCCACGCGGCGATTGAGTGCGTTTCCTTAGAGTGTTTAATTGAGGGGATAAAAACCCCCCTGGTGAAAGGGAGGACACCAGGGGGCGGGGTTTTATATCTTATTTTTTTTGGGAATTCGTTTCTAGATGTTAAGAATCTACAATGAAAATCAACAAAACAAACTTCGGCATAAAAACCTTGTTTAACAGAACGGATCACATGTGTTTAAACAGTGGGTACGAATGTTAAAGTGCCGCACATTCTACACAAACTCTAGCAAAAGGTCAACTTCTTTTTTAAATAATTTATAACATGTTGATTTTTCAATAGATTTACGAGGTGACAAAAGATGCTAAGGGGAATTCTGTCTCGCTTGGACGAAAAAACCCTCGGAAGGCCGAGGGTTTTTGAGAGGCATGTTTGAGGCGCTCTTACTTGGAGAGGTCCTGGAACATTTCGTAAGCGGCATCGGGGGTGAGACCACCATGGATGACGCCAGCCACAGCTTGAATCATTGCTGCGGGGTTGGTCGACTGGAAGACATTACGACCCATATCAACACCTGCAGCACCGGCTTGCATTGCACGATAAGCGAGGTCGAGTGCATCGCGTTCGGGGATCTTCTTACCGCCAGCGATCACGATCGGCACGGGGCAGGAAGCGACGACGGTTTCGAAGCCTTCTTCCACATAGTAGGACTTGACGATGTTAGCGCCGTTTTCTGCAGCCATACGGGTGGCGAGGCGGAAGTACTTCGCATCGCGTGCCATTTGCTTACCGACAGCGGTCACGCCCATCACAGGAATTCCATACTTCTGGCCGATATCAACGGTGTGATAGAGGTTGGCCATGGTCTTGGCTTCCATGAGTTCATCACCCACCGCAATCATCACAGCCATTGCGGAAGCGTTCACGCGAACGGCTTCTTCTGCGGCGATGACGACGTTGTCATTGAGGTTGGTGAGAATGGAGGTGCCGGCATCCGAACGAAGGCAAACGGGGATGTTTGCAGTCGGAGGAATGACGGAACGGAGAATGCCGCGGGTACACATCAAGCAGTCTGCGTACTTGAGCAAGGGGACGATGGAGAGGTCGATACGTTCGACGCCGCCGGTGGGGCCCATGATGAAGCCGTGGTCGCAAGCGAGCATCAACGACTTACCGTCGTCACCGAAGATACGAGCGAGGCGATTCTTCATACCCCAATCGAGGTTGTTGCAGCCCTTGAGGGGGAACCCGGTGGTTTCCTGAGGGGTGTTAATGCCGAAGGATTCGGCTTCCTTAAAGTTATCCATATCTGCCATGAGATGTCTCCAAAAATAAATAGTTTTTTAAACGATTAAGCGAAGCAGCTGAAGATGACAGCCATTGAAGCCGAACCTGCATCGATAGCGCCGATGGAGCGTTCGCCGAGGTTACGGGCGCGACCAAACTTAGCCTGCATCTGAGCGGTGGCTTCAGAGCCTTCCTTTGCGGCCTTTGCGGCAGCTGCGAACATGGCGGCTTCACCTTCGCCCTGAGCGGCGAGTAAAGCTTCTGTTGCGGGCTGGAGGGCGTCCATCATGGTCTTGTCACCCTTGCGTGCCTTGGTGAGGGCACAGATTTCATCGAAGCCACCTTCAAACATTGCGGCGACTTCATCTGCGGTGAGTTCGGTTTTACCTGCGGGGACGGCTTCTGCCATACCTTCACACCAGCCACCATAGAGCGAAGACGTCGAACCCGAAGCTTCGGTTTCCAACTTTTCGGCCATGTTTTCGATGTACGACTTGAAATCATCGCCATCGGCATTGACGATAGCATTCAATGCGGCAACGATTGCGGTGCCGTGATCACCATCGCCACCGGTTGCTGCATCGAGTTCAGAGAAATACTTTTCGTTTGCATTGATTGCGGCTTGAGCCTTTACCCAAATCGCCTTGAATTGTTCAAGTGTCATGTCTCTTAAAATCCTTCCTTTATAAAAGAGGCGTGCGCTGCGTTACGGTTGTCCCGCAGCGCAACGATTCAACTCAACCCACGCAGGTCCAGTAAGGGGTATTGGCACGCGCCTTGAGATAAGCTTCGCAGGTGGGGCACACCTTGGCGAGGGTCATCTGGAAGCCTGCCATTTCCTGGACGGTGAGCAATTCATCGACGATACCATCGACGACGGTGATACCCATGTCTGCCAAAATCTTAGCGGCTGCACGATAGCAGATGAGCATTTCCATGGTGGTGGTAGCACCCGAACCATTGATGATGAGGAGTGCCTTATCGCCCGACTGGAGCTTGGTTGCAGCCACGAGGCGTTCAACCATAATCTTTGCGGTTTCGTCAGCGGTCTGAACCTTCATCACGCCACCGCCGCCTTCACCATGCTGACCCATGCCGATTTCCATTTCGTCATCCGCGAGGGCGCCGATTTCAGCACCATTCTGAGGATGGGTAGCGACCTTGAGAGCGACGGAGAGGGTTGCCAAGCCAGCGTGGAAGTTGTTGCCAATTTCGAGGACTTCGTCAATGGACTTGCCTTCTTCGCAAGCCGCGCCTATGACCTTCATCAAAGGAATGCTACCGCCGAGACCACGACGATCTTCAGGATCTGCATCAATGCCAGGAGCGATATCTTCAGCAACGACGATTTCCTTCACATTGAGACCGGCCTTTTCAGCCATACGGAGCGCCTTGCGTGCAGCCATACGGTCACCATTGTGGTTGAGGGTGAGGAGAATCACACCTGCAGGACGGTTGAACATTTCGAGGGCTTCGAAGACCTTGGGTCCGCCAGGAGCAGCGAAAACGTCACCAGCGACAGCTGCGTCAGCCATACCTTCACCAACGAAACCGTGCATTGCGGGTTCGTGGCCGGTACCACCGAAGCAAATCAAAGCCACTTTATCTTCTGCCTTCGGCTGTGCACGAACGACGATACGTTCATTAACAATTTTGACCTTGTTGCTATAAGCGAGAGCCATACCTTCGAGCATTTCAGCGGTGAGGTTGGCGGGATCATTCATGAATTTCTTCATTGCCATTGTGAGCATCCTTGTTAAGGGGTTAAAACGAGAGAGGATTTACTTTGCCTGGTAGAATTCAACAACGGTGTCGTTGTCATAGACAAAGGCGATGTAAGCATTACCGATATCCATCTTTGCCCAAAGGATGGACTTGCCAGCCAATGCAGCATCGATATCTTCCACCTGGTAAGCCACGTGAGGGCATTCCTGAATCGCCGCAGCCATCGGAGAATCGGGTTCAAAGTAGAGGAATTCAATTGCGTAGGGATCCTTGGAAGCGTCGGTAATCCAAACCTTCAAGGGTTCAACAAATGTCATATCGTCACGCTTTTCGCCGACGATCATACCCGTGTGCATGTATTTCATAGTCATTCTCTTTCTTTTCGTGAAGTTGGAAAGGGGTTAATCAAAAAAGCATCTACGCGAGGCACGACACCTCGCGTAGCAAGAACAAATTAGAGTGCTGCGCCAGGGCAGGTGAAACGCAAACCATCGTTATCGTGGAAGGTTGCATATTCGGAGACGACGGCGCCTTCCGGGCCACCCATCATGAAGTGCCAGGTGGGTTCCTGACCAGGGATTTCGAGGAGGTGGTGGAGCTTGCCATCAGCTTCCCACTTTTCGACGTGCGAGCACTTCAAGTGGTCGAGCTGCGTCTTGTAGATCTGAGCCTTGATTTGAGGATAGTCATCCAAGTTTGCGGGAGAATCCTTGGTCGCTTCGCTGAAAGCATAGACCGAACCATAACGGACCTGCCAGCTTTCATACTTCGCCTGAACCGTGTTACCATTCTTATCCTTGGTGGGGAAGTGGCGGTGTTCTGCGATGGACTGACCGGGGAGCAAGAAGATTTCGTGAGCGAAGTAGCCCTTGTTGCCATCATTCACCCAGAAAACGCCACCCATACCAAACGATGCGAAGTTCTTCTGACCGAAGTCAACCGTCCAAAGGAAACCATCATCTGGACGATAGACGTCATAGACAGGAGCGCCCAGCTTTTCCATCATGTCAAAATATGTTGCCTTTGCCTTGGCGGTATCCAATTTACCTTCAGCAGTATAGAAATCTGCATTATTCACAATTAATTTCTCCTTTTCTTGTTTGCAAGTTGCCGTACCACAGCAACCGGTTGTCATCGAAATCATCGTTGCAGCAGCCATCGCCACCACACCCAAACGAGCGACATGTGTAAACTTCATTGTCTATCCTTTCTTTCGTGTTTAAAATTGTATATCACTGTGCTACGTGGGTCTACCACGCATTACATCTACATATTATAGTCTTATCAAAGAAAAAAAACAACAAAAAAGTAAAAATACTTTTTAGCGTGTTAATTGTGTGCAGGCATCACACAATCGCGCCCATGTGGCGGTGAGTTTTTCTGCGGAGAGGTCTGCAATCGGCAATTTGATTTGAAAGGCCACATTTCCCCCCTCGCCGAAATCTTTCACCACGACGGCAATGCCATTGAGCCACTCTGCAAAGGACAAGAGCGACACCGCCTCATCACGCGATGCCAATGGTGCCAGCGGCGGAACAATCGCCATCGCACAGACATCTTCACCTTGGGAGATGTCGGGATGATTAATCAATTCAATCATTCCACTGCCTAACGCACCACGCTTAAAAATCCAAAAATGATAATCCGCGTCGGTGCATTCACAATGGTGTTCTTCACAGGCGGAGGTTAACCATCCTTCAACCATTGGGCGAGCGTTTTCAATAGCCGTTGACATCGTTGTATCCTCAAGGTTCTTAGGGTGCGCGTTTCGTGGCACCTTCTCTTAAAACAGGCAAAATCTTACGACGCAATGTTTCATCTAGGTCAAACAAAATGAACCCTGCACATTTGCGTTGACGCGCAATCGCGATTTGCTTTAAAACATCCACGCCATCGAGATTACTTTCATTGGCGGTGACCCCAATTCCACAGAGGATTTTCTGTGCATAACGCGGCTCTGCAGTTTGCGTTCCGAGCCAATCTCTCAAGGCGTCTAAATCATTGGTATAATTCATGGGTGCGAGCTGGTCGACCATATCGGTTCGTAGCCACAACATCCAATTTTGCCCCACCGTATCCACGCATTTCGGATATTTCCCATAGACCGCCACCGAGAGCGGTAACTGTGGCTGATGCGTCTTCATCCAAATGCGAATCTTTTGGAGATTATCGGTGATGATTTTCGAACGCCAATCGATGAAAGCGTTCTTCTTCGAACCCGACAACACCTCGCGCGGCCACTGTTTCACCGGCCCATGAACGGCTTCAAAGCGTTTCCGCAATGTAGGGCTCTTGCAATGTTCAAGCTCCGGGAAACGCATAAAGTCAAGATGAATGCCATCCACATCATACGCCGAAATCTCTCGAATGATAGCAATCAAATGTTGTGTCACGCCGGGATGCGAAGGATCAATTGCAACAGGGAGTGCCGTTTTCCCATTTGCATCTTGCATGAGCCAGCCATTGGTTTCAAAACGCTTCCGCGTTGCGGCATCACATTGTTCCCCCGAATATGCCAAAATCCACGCATGCACACGAATGCCATGTTGATGACACGCCTTAATCGCATCCGAAAGACAATTGTTCTTTGTCTTTTGCGGAACCACCTTCGAAGGATAACGCGCAAACGCCGTACCGGCAACATTGAGGTAGACATCGGTCACACCAAAGGCTGCCATTTCACGGGCGGTGCGTTCCCAATCCCCCGCATAAAAGCCTTGTCCAAAGTGATCCCACACCCCGCAAACTTCTCCCGGCACAGCCCAATAGGTCATCCCGTAAACATACGCCGAGAGGTCTTCTAAATCACAAACCGCTTGATACGCCTCGTAGCCTTTTCGAGCTTCAATTAAACGACAAGTACGCGCATGTTCGCGTTCGACATTCTCAAAGGCCGCCTCTAACTGTTGGCGACGCGGAGATGTTGTCGGAAGCTTTTTAATACGGCTCTCCGTTTCATCACTGGCGAGCCGCGGTTTCAACTTTTGATAACGATAATTGGCAGCTGTTAACCACGCCTGCGGTAACGATTCCGCTGCCATTGCAAGCAAGAGACGCTGGGTATTGGTTTCATCCCCATTCGCCATCAAAAGCTGCGTCACCCAATACGAACCCTTTGCGGTTTTCCACCAGGCGACCGCGGTATCCTTCCCTTGACGGTCACACCACATCCCCATCGGAACGGTTGTGGGATCGATGGATTGCATCGACAAAATACTCGCACTACTCTGCAACAATTCAAGCGGACCACCCTTTGGACGATTCTGCAACAACCGCATCTTTGACCAAGAGCCATCCGTACTACGTTCAAAGGCTTTTGTCTTTAAACCAAAGAGTTTCGCCAATGCATCCGAACTTGAATAGCAAACAATAAACCGCGTCCCTTGAGCTTGTTTCTTTTGAATCGTCGCCACGAGATCAGCGGGCGGCTGATAACAATTCACCAAAACCGCAAGCTTACACGACACCTCAGGAAAATGCTTATCCGAGATGAGATCCGCCGCTAATCCAACCGAATCATAGAGCCGCTCAACATAAGCAGCACGACGTTTTGCATAGGCGCGTTCACTCTCCGCCACCGAACGCTCAGGGTAAACGACAACAATCTCTGCCCCGAAGAGCACAGCTGTTACAAATAAAAAGAGGAGAGCAAGAAATTTGCGTATCACCGTTTACGCCTTATGACGATAGATGATACGACCCTTCGTCAAATCGTATGGAGAGATTTCGAGGGTCACTTTATCACCCGTCGCAATCTTAATGAAGAACTTACGCATTTTGCCAGAAATATGAGCCAACACCTCGTGACCATTTTCCAAACGCACACGATACATTGTTGCAGGAAGCACCTTCACCACAACGCCATTCACTTCAATTGCATCATCACTCGCCATAACATTCCTTTTCTAAAACCAAACACGATGAACAACGAATAAACATATACTATAACATACCTCTACAAAAAACGCAAGCCACAAACCGCGAGGTCTATGATTAACTACAAAACAGAAACCCATAAGGGAAAAAATACGAAAGAAATGGAAAGTTTTGGATGCGGCTCGCTTCGCTCGGGAATTAACCACGGATTAGCGAAAGCTGCAGAAGGACGAATGTCCGTACGAAAGCATTGAGCCTAACGGCCGTATGGCTTGTCCTACGGCAGGGAGTGAAACGACCGGCAATACACGGAAAGGTTTTGGTCGCCTTAAATTAAAATAGGAAAGGAGGAATTGGTGTCGTGTAACGACTGCGAAATTCAATTCATAATTTGAGCATCGCTCCTAGGAGCCTGTCGCACGAAAGATTACTGGACCAAAAATCGGTTTAAAAGGCCTAAAAACTTCCGCTTTTTCAGTCATTTACCCCGGTAAACTCCTTCAAAAGTGTCGCTTTTAACCCTTTTATCCTCGATTTTGGTCTCTACCGTAACTTCGCACGACAGACTCCTAGGAGTCTATTACATGAAAGATTATGGGAGTAAAAATCGGTTTAAAAAGGTCGAAAAAGTTCCGCTTTTTAGACATTTTCCCATAAAAGTTAAAAAGTTATCTTTTAAATGAAGCTTCTAAAAAAAGATGCCACAAAATGTTTGGTTTATGATATACTATATGAATTATGGAGAAGAAACAGAAAAAGAAAGATGGTTGGATTTACGGCCGTCGACCTGTGCTTGAAGCTTTACGCGCAGGTCGCCGTGAAATCAATGAACTCATTGTTCCCTCGGGTCCGGCAACGGAAGAGGTTGAGGAAATGATTGAAATTGCGCGTGCGCGTCGCATTCCAGTGCGTGCTGCTCAGCGTGGTGAATGTGACCGCATCTTGGGTCAAGTCAATCACCAGTGTTGTGCGGTAAAAGCTGGTGGCTATCCGTATGTGAGTGTAGAGGATATTTATGATGCTGCAGAGGAGGATCCCGAAGCTATCGTTCTCCTCCTTGATCATATTGAAGATCCACAAAATCTTGGTTCACTCTTGCGTACGGCTGAAGCATGTGGTGTGTGCGGCGTTATCATTCCCGAAGATCGCAGTGTGCTCGTGACGCCGACCGTGGTGCGTGCGTCAGTGGGCGCTTCGGAACATCTTCGCATTGCGCATGTGGTCAATCTCACGCAGGTGATGAAAGAGTTGAAATCGCGCAATGTGTGGTTGACAGGTCTTGACCTTACAGAAGATGCCAAGGATTACACGCAGATTGATTTCCGTGGGCGTTGCGGCATTGTCGTTGGTAGCGAAGGTGCTGGGCTCGGTAATCTTGTGGGTAAGACCTGTGACTTTATCGGCTACATCCCGATGGTGGGTCAGGTTGAATCCCTCAACGCGGGTGTTGCAGGTGCGCTCGTCATGTACGAAGCCATCC
>JAUNQZ010000151.1 GCA_030535915.1 bacterium | reverse complement strand
ATTGTCGCAGAAACTACCAAAGTTAGGATTATCGCCAAAGAGACTTCCCCACACAAGCGCGTTGCCCTTGAAAGGATTGACCTTTGCGATACCACCGACTTCGTAATCTGCACGCAAACTTTGGTCAACAAAGTCCCAAATGAAGCCACCAATCATACGAGGATTGTCTTCATAAATTTCAATATATTCATGGAAACTACCGCAGGCATTACCCATCGAATGCGCATATTCCACATGAATGAAGGGACGATGTTGATGCTGCTTTGCAATTCCCTTAAGTACATCATGCGTGCGATACATCGCACTATCCATATGATTATGAGGAGAATTCCAAGGGAAGTCACAGTAATGAACAAGACGATTCTTATCATTTTCCATCAACCAATCACCCTGATCTTCAAGATTTTTGCCAGGCCCCGTTTCATTGCCCAAGGACCACATAATGATGGAAGGATAATTCTTATCGCGTTCAAACATATTACGAACACGGAATTCATAAGCGCCATGCCAAGAGGGAACATTATTTAAGCAATGACGCGTACCACGAATCTGGTGAGCTTCAATGTTAGCTTCGTCCATCACATAAATACCCACGCGATCGCAAACTTCATAGAAGTACGGATCATTGGGATAGTGCGATGTACGAATTGCATTGAAGTTCGCAAACTTTGCAAGCGCAACATCTTGCTCAATGCGTTCATGCGTCATATAACGAGCACGATCAGGATCCATTTCGTGACGGTTAGCGCCCTTAATGATAACACTCTTGCCATTGACGAGAAGTTCACCCTGTTTGCCGACTTCAATGCGACGGAACGCTGTATTAAATGCTCGAGCATCCCCATTCGGCAAGGCTACCGTCACAGGATAAAGATTCGGAGTTTCCGCTGTCCAACGAAGCACAGCAGGAACATTTGCGGTTGGAAGCGAAAGTTTAACTTCTTCTCCAGCCTGAAGCTCGGGAACTTGTAAGGTTTGTGTATAGATATCACCAATGGTCACCTGTACGGTAGAGGCTTGTGCAGGGGTTTTACCTGCATTACGCACCCAAATGTCACCAGCAATGACACCCGTGGTATAATCATCAGCCAAGGTTGGACGAACCCAAATATCACGCACCTGAAGATTGGGTGTCGTGAAGAGTGTCACATCACGGAAAATACCTGCAAGACGCCAGAAGTCCTGGTCTTCCAAATAACTACCATCGCACCAACGATAAACTTCCAAAGAAATGGTATTCTCGCCATCCTTAAGGGCATCAGTGATATCAAATTCACCAGCAGTGAAGGAGTCTTCACTGTAACCAATGTAAGTATCGTTAATCCAAAGATAATAAGCCGATTCTACACCATCAAAACGGGCATAAACGCGACCCTTTGAGAAATCTTCAGGCAACGTAAACGTACGCTTGTAGCTACCTACAGAGTTGCGTTCATTATAAGCTGTCCAATTTTTGGGCGGTTCTGAAGTCACGCGTGGTGGATCCACACGGAAAGGATAAGTCTCATTAGAATAAATCGGCGTGCCATACCCTTCCATTTGCCAACTTGATGGCACATTAATGGTATCCCACTTGGAAACATCATAAGACGACTTCCAGAAATCAACTGGACGCAACTCCGGACGCATAACAAAGGAAAAATTCCACGGACCATTCAACGAGAATGTAGTACCTTTAGCTGTAGGCATCAATGCCGCACGAGGGGCTTCGCGATTCACCTGGAAAACGGTCTCGTCTTCCCATTCGGGTGCACACCAAGCTGTACAAGCCGCAACTGCGGTAAGTGTAAACAACAAAGACTTCATTTTTTACTCCTTATTTTTAACATACACATACTACCATAATATAAACATATATGCAAGATTAAAAAGTTTTTGTTACACGTTGTATACAACCGCCACTACACCTAAACGTAACGATTCTTTATAAAGGACTTTCGCCTAACACGACTGTTCAAGAGACCCTTTAATATCAAAAATAAAAACAATATGTGTAGACTTGATTTTTACTTCAATTTTTTGCTATACTGTCATCTCGTAATCATCTTGTAGTGGTTGAAACTATTTGCCACTCATTTGTTTGTATTTGAGGTTTTAGATGTTGCTAAAGAGGCTTCTCGTTTGCTTATTATCAATCTTCTCTGTAACGATGGCAAGTGCTCAATCGTTATTTGATATGCCTCGTCTTTTCCCTCAACATCTTCGAGCATTGAATCAATTTCTTACTGCAACACAAAACAATAACCTCATTGAAGCTGAAGAAGCTGC
>JAUNQZ010000059.1 GCA_030535915.1 bacterium | reverse complement strand
TAGAGAGGCCCCCAAAAAGGCTCTAAAAAGACCTCGTAATTTCTCAACAATCACCTCTAAAAAAGGACACAAGCATCTCCTAAAAAGGATCTCCAAATAGAAAGAATCCTCTAGCCAGAGAATTGAGAGATTCAAAAAATGCAAAAAGAGTCGGGCTTTCGCTCGACTCTTTTTGTGATAGCTTTGCTGTTTACGCAAACATTAGAATGCGTAGTGAGCGAAGGCCTTGTTAGCCTGAGCCATCTTGTGGGTATCGTCACGCTTCTTGAGGACGTTACCGGTGTTGTTGTAAGCATCGATGATTTCGAGCGCAACAGCACGCGGCATCGGAACGCCACGACGACCGGATGCATACTGTGCCATCCAGCGGAGAGCGAGGGCCAATTGGCGACCTTCTGCGATCGGCACTGGAACGGGATAGGTAGCACCACCGATACGGCGGGACTTAACTTCCACTTTGGGCTTCATGTTATTGATAGCAGCGTCCATCACTTCGAGAGGATCCTTGCCAGTTTCCTTGGCGAGTTCTTCGATTGCACCATAAACGATGCGTTCAGCGATGGTCTTCTTGCCGGACTTCATAAGGGTGCGGATGACTTTGGCGACGAGCTCGCTGTTGAAGCGAGGGTCGGTCATGTGGGCACGCTTGGTAGCTCTACGACGTCTTGCCATGGTCTATACTCCCTTATTTCTTCTTACCGCCCTGAGCGGCTGCGTCCTTCTTGACGCCATACTTGGAACGGGAACGGCCGCGGCCATTCACGCCGAGGCTGTCGAGGCAACCACGGATGATGTGATAACGCACACCGGGAAGGTCCTTCACACGACCGCCGCGAATGAGAACGACGGAGTGTTCCTGAAGGTTGTGACCTTCACCAGGAATGTATGCGGTGACTTCGTAACCGGAGGTAAGGCGCACACGGGCGACTTTACGCAATGCGGAGTTCGGCTTCTTAGGGGTCTGTGTCTTAACGACGGTGCAGACGCCACGGCGCTGGGGGCAGGCAACGAGCGCAGGAGACTTGCTCTTTTTGCGCTGGGGGGTGCGGCCCTTGCGCACCAGCTGGTTAATTGTAGGCATAGTTTCTAATCCTTTTAAATCGGATAGCCTTAAAGTTATGCCCGCACTTACGGGCGACGGGGTATTTCGGTGTTAACGTGGGACGGGGCTCTCGTCCTCTCGCGCAAAGTCTAGCTACTGACCTTGGGGTATAACCGAAGAAAATCGCGCGTATTATACCATAAAGTATGTTCGCGCTTCAAGTCTTTTTGCATCCTCATGTGATTTTTTTTGAAATGCGACCACATGAGGATGATGGAGTCCACTTAGGCCTTGGTGACGCGACCAGCCTTGAGGCATGCTGCACAAACCTTCATGTGGCAGGTTGTGCCGTTAGCCAAACGGGCGTGGACGTTCATCAAGTTGGGCTCGAAACGGCGCTTGGAAATACCGGTGGTGTGCAAACCGATACCGCCCTTGGCCTTCTTGAGACCGTGACGAACGATACGGGAACCGACCATGGGCTTCTTGCCGCAGATTTCACAAATACGAGACATGATTGAATCTCCTTAATGTTAAAATGTTTGAGAATACTGTTTAGGGTTTGAGGAACGTTGCCATGCGGAATCGTTCTGCACTGACCTCGGTGTGATCAACGGGAGTCTTGGACCGAGGGGTGGAGGAGAAGGCACCCTTGATTTTGGGATTAAGGGCATCGCGAAGGGCTTGACGCACATTTGCGAGACCGGGGTGTTCCTCATCAACGAGCGAGAGAGGAATCGGTGTAATCCCTGTTTCTGCGACGAAAGTGTCGTAGTGTTCTTGGGCGACGGGCTCATCCATCTTGTTCGCGAGGATAAGGGAGGGGCGTGCGGCGAGTTCCGGATCGTAGCTCTCAACTTCAGCCTTGAGAATGCGGTAGGCATTTTCAGGGAGATTTTCCGTATCGGCCATGTCAAGGACATAGACGAGCATACGGGAGCGAGAGATATGACGGAGGAAGGTTAAACCTAAGCCAACACCATCGGCGGCACCTTCAATGATGCCTGGGATGTCCGCGACGCGTAAGGTTGCGTAATCTTCATAAACCACCGTCCCGACAATGGGATGAAGCGTGGTAAAGGGATAATTCGCAATTTTAGGCTTTGCGGAGCTAATAGCAGCCAAGAGGGAGGATTTCCCAGCATTCGGGAAGCCCACGAGGCCTGCATCTGCAATGGTTTTAAGTTCGAAGCGTGCGGTGAAGGCTTCACCTTCATCGCCAGGGATGAACTTTTCAGGAGCCTGATTCACAGAGCTCTTGAAGTGGACATTACCCCAGCCGCCACGACCACCATGTGCAATCACCATCTCATCGCCATGTTCAAGTACTTCTCCAATGAAAGCACCTGTTTCCTCATTGTAGACTTCCGTACCACAAGGGACATCAACGATAAGATCCTCACCATTACGACCGTGCATCTTTTGACCGGTGCCATTGACACCATGTTCTGCAAAGAGGCGAGGTTCATAAAAGACACGCAGGAGACTGTCGGCATGGGTGCTTGCGCGGACAATCACATTGCCTCCGCGACCACCATCGCCGCCGTCGGGGCCGCCTTCGGGGACGTGCGATTCACGACGGAAGCTTCCACTCCCATCGCCACCGCGTCCTGCGCGTACCTCGGCAACTGCCGAATCAACAAATGTCCTGGTTTTCATCTCTCTAGAACCCTAATCGTATCCTACAAGGTGAAATTATTCAGCGGATTCAGGAAGGGGCTTGATGGCCACAACCTTGCCGTTCTTCTGGAATTCAACAACGCCGTCAATGAGAGCGAAGAGGGTGAAGTCACGACCGCAACCGACATTGGCGCCGGGAGCGAACTTCGTACCACGCTGACGAACGATGATGGAGCCGGCGGTCACAACCTGACCGGCGTAACGCTTGACACCGAGACGCTTGGAATTGCTGTCGCGGCCATTACCAGTGCTACCTGCCATTGGATGTGTTCCTTTCCGGGTTAAGCGAGGGATTTAATCTTGAGAACCGTCAATTCCTGACGGTGACCGACGCGGCGTTCATAGCCTTTACGGCGGTTCTTGCGGAAATGAATGAGCTTATCGCCACGCTTGTGACCGAGCACTGTAGCAATAACCTTGGCGCCTTCAACAATAGGCATGCCAATCTTGAGTTCATCGCCAGTATTAATAGCGCGCACAGAGGTGAGCTCAATGTCAGAACCGGCTTCACCTGCCATACGGTTGACTTCGATAACGGTGCCAACCGAAACACGGCACTGGACGCCACCGGCCTCAACGACTGCATATGCTTCCATGGATGTGTCCTTTATTGGGGTTTACAAAAATCGTCTTTGCTATCACCTTTTGATAACAAAAGTGCGCATAAGATATCAAACTCTACACACCTTTGTCAACACTTTTTTACAAGGCTCCCTTTTAAAAATATCACAACTTATTGATATTTCAAAGAGATAAAATTTACAAGACAACAAATGACAACTGCATAAGTCGTTGATATTAAAAATATCCCTTCAAATAGTAACGATTGTATACACCTCTTTTCGCGTTGATTTGTTCCTTGTATATTAAAAGGGAGTATGTTATACTTACTCTCGTTTTGTTTAACAATCTAATAGGAGAAAATCATGTTCAAACAAACATTTGTTGCCGCAACGATTGCATCTGCATCGTTTGCATTTGCTGCTCCTCAGGCAGCTTGGATTCCTGAAACGGCTGACATCGTCATCGCTGGCGCTAATTTGCAGAATGATAACACCGTTGCAAAAACGGCATGGGAAGAGGCCTTCAAAGCAATGGGCATTGACATTGATGCCATGCGCAAGGAATTTTTATCCTGTGATGATGCAGGCGTTGTTGCCATTAACAACCTCTACAAGGCATTCGAATTTGATGTCACGACGGATAAGCACGCATTCGAATCCATCACCTTAGCAGCAACACTTCCCCCCAATGGAGAATCCAAAAACTTCTCTTGTATTGCAACCATTGAAACAACCAAGGCCCTCAACATTGACAACATCGCAACAGCCGTCAATGCCCTCATTGATTTAGGCGATGAAGACAAAGATGAACCTCGCTTCGTTAAAGATGGCACATGGTACACCCTTAATGAAGAAGACGGCGTCATTGCATTCTCTGCTTACAAGACGGGCCTCCGTTTCGTTGCTGCGGAAAAGTCGACCAACCTCATTGACACATTAAAGGCTGACACCTTCAAGGGAATCGATGCGACCAATCCTTTGGCGAAGGCACTCACCGCGCCGAACGCATACGCTTCTGCACAGATTGTCATTAAGGATCTTAGCGCTCTCGTAAAGCGTTATGTTGAAATGGACGAACAAAGCCGTCAGCAAACGATGCAGTCTGCTCCGATGATCTTTCTCACAAAGGATCTTTCTGTAAGCCTCTACTCTCAGGATAAGAACTACATCGTTGAAATCGTTGGTTCTCACGCCACGGAACAAGATGCAACAACGGTTGCTCAGTCGATTACCTCTTATCGCTTCCTTATGACTATGATGCTCGGCTCTGAATTCGCACCTGATTCTGCATTGATGAAGGCTATTAATGCAATTGCTATCTCTTCTGATAAAACAGATGCGAAGGTCAAGGTTACGCTCAACCCTGACGAAACCGTTGCCGTCTATAAGGAATATACGGAATTCGTCGCTAAGCAAATCATGATGTACGGTGCTCCTCAAGGCGACTTCGATGACATCCAGATTGAATATGTGGATGAAGATGATGGAGAAGAAGAACTCTCTGAAGAAGAAGCTCGTGCAATCCTCGAAGAAATGATGAAGCAACAATAAGTTGACATTCTTGTGCGTTGCGATTGTAACGCACTTGTTCTTCAAAAAATAAAAGCGTGGCCTAAGGGTCACGCTTTTATTTTGTCTCTAAACATTCTCGCTCAACGAAGCAAATTAAAATTTACTCTCCGCTTTGCGATGAAAGAAGATTAGAATCCCAAGTCTTTGAGAATATCAGCCAATTGCTGACGAACGACATCCATTGAGAGGCACTTTTCAAAGAAGTCTCGAGCAACTTTACGCATTTCAAACAGTTCTTCGCGCTTATCAATCCATGGCACAACGGCATCAACAAGCGCTTGCGCATCGCCTGGAGGAATGAAAGTAATGGCGGGGCAATCTTTAGCTTCCGGTGGATAACCCGTGCAATACTCATTAATGACGGGACGGCAACAAGCCATCGCTTCATAAATCTTATTACCAATCACGCGAGAGGCTTTTTCCGTTGTACCAAAAACACCCAACACGATATCCGCCGTACGAATCACCTTTGGGACATCCACATATGGGACCTTTTCAAGGAAGGTAATATTCTTAATGCCTTGAGCCTTTTCTTCTGTAGCAGCTTTATAAGCGCCCCACCCCAAGAAATCCCAATGGATATTCAAATCTTGCGTACGACGAGCGGCTTCTACAATATACTCTGTGCCATGCAATGGCAAATACGCCCCATGATAAAGAATGCGTAAGGGCGCCTTAGGGTCATGCGGTGGATCTTCACCCTCTTCTGCAGGCTTAAAAACTTTTTCATCTGTCCCCGTAAAAAGAACACGAAGTTTTTCACGCGGCACACCCATATGCTTATTAAAAAAGTCCGCATGACATGAGGTATCACAAAGCATCATATCCACCGCATTAAAGAGTTTCGTCTCCCATGCAAGCAAACGCTTCGCACGACCTTCATCAGCCGACCATTTTTGTTGCTCAAGAACCTTCTTGTCCCAAGCCGAAATCATTGGATCAAAAACAACACGAATCCCACGACGATGCGCCCAACGGCAAGCAGCCATTGCATCGCGTTGGCGTGCTACCGGGACCCAAACCAAATCAGGCTTAACTCCTTTAGGTCCGCGGAAAAGATATTCCCAATCGCCAAGTTTGCAACAATACTTTACATGATACTCAACCACATCCCATCCCAACTCTTTAAAGAGAGAAATAGCAACACGGTTACGCGAATATCCTGCGTCAAAACGCCCCCACCAAAGCACTGTTCTCTTTGCCATTATATGCTCCTTTCGTGTAGACTTATTCAACGACTTCTAAAAGATCTAACATGTAAAGCAAGGTCATCAGGCGAACATCAAGCGTATGTCCTGCACGGTAAGACTTAACTGTACCAATGAAACGGCCACGATCCACCAATGCGATTGCAGCAACAAGGTCAAGCATTGTGCGATGCCAAACGGGTTCACTACTTTGGTTCTCGCCCATTGCAAATTCTGGACGAGGCGTTGTTACAAAGCCCTTTTTACCATGAATCAAGATGTTATTCTTGGTGTATCCCATATTACGCACATCTGCCAAGAGTTTACCGATTGTCTTGGAGAAGAAGTATTGCGTTTGCGTTGCATTTGTACGCGCACCCGCACCATGAATAAAGGTTTCCGGCGTTAAGTCCACTTGGAGGCGCTGCTGACCGATAACGGTATCCCAAGAAATCGCCACATCGAGATGCAAACGCTTGTCCCCCTTCTCTGCGGGGAGCAAAGTCACAAAATCGCCACGCGAGCCACCAATTGTAACAGGTTCTTTTACGGTGACATAACGCGCCGGACGCCCTGTTTGCACGATACCTGCGCGTTGAACCGCTTCAACCAAATCCAAACTGGAGCGATCAAACAACGGAGGGTCACCACTCGCAATATCCAAGCGCACATTATCCACACCCATCCCGAGACGAAGGGCAACAATGTGCTCAACCATACGCAAATAGTTATGCGGAGAACCTGCACGCAAAACAATGTTACGAGCACTCGTCCAAACATTTCGAACTGAGACTTTCACATCCAATTGTTCGTGTAAATCAGTACGATGAATCCACCACCCCTTGATATTGGATGGACCAAAGGTCAAGACCGAATTCTTCTTGCGTTCAAATGTCCCAACGCCTTCTGCGCTTGCAACACCGCCTAATGTTGTTTCACCGCTTCCAAAAGGTTCAAGGTTATCCGTTAATCGTTTTTCCGTCACCGGCTGAACTTCAAAAGCTTCGTATGCTTTACGCACGGAGGATTCTTCCCCCGCGACAAGACGCCCAATTAATGGTTCTGCCATAATGTACTCCTTCGTCGCAACATTAGGATTCATAACGCAATCGCGAAGCGCCGAGATATTCGCGTAAAATGGAATTCGTCGGCACATCCGCCATTGGCAAAGATGCAAAATTTTGTAAGAAGCACGACAAACGGCGTGCTTGTGTAAATTCAGGATACGAGGGCTTGATTTGGTTCAACAATGGCGCCGCCAATGTCTTTAACACGGGAATCTCATAATCAAGCGATGTATTAAAAACCGCATCCGCACAGTGTTGGAAGGGCAAAATCCACCGTTCTTCACCCGCTCGAACAGCAGGCCACAACCGCAAGGTCTCACGCGGGCTTCGCCCACGGAATTGTCCATCTCGCACAATACGACGCAACAATCGATTGTCAATCGTTGAAATACGATTATTCCCATCAATCGCAAGTTGCGTCAATGCATTCACATAAATCAAGAACTTCTCTTCACGCGGAATATCCGGCATCAAATTTGGATTTAACGAGTGAATCCCCTCAATCACCAAAATGCCGCTCGACAAATCCAACGACAGCGTTTTATCGCTATCATATCCCTCGTGCTTAAAGAAATCAAATCGACGCATCGGGATCGTTTCGCCTCGCAAAAGCGCTAACACATCTTGATTTAAACGCGGACGATCCACCGCATCCAAATGCTCATAATCCAAATTCCCCTGCTCATCACGGGGATTACGTTCATCGCCAACAAAATAATTGTCGGTAGAAATAAGCGTAGGTCGCAATCCTAAAACACGCAAATGCGTACACAAACGCATTGAAAAGGTTGTCTTACCCGCAGAGCTCGGTCCCGCAACAAGCACAATATGTGGTCGTGGCACGCGTGCTGCAATCTTATCGGCAAACGATGCCAAACGCTTCTCATGAAGTGCTTCAACCGTATTAATAACATCGACAACCGTACCATCGGCAATCGATGCATTAAGTTCACCCGCATTGCGAATGCCAATAATATTCCCCCAACGCAAATGTTCCGAATAAATATCAAAGAGGAAATCAAAGGGAGGCATGGGATCAAGTTCATGTGGCGTCTTAAATCCTGGAAACTCCAACACAAAACCATCCCGCAACGGCACAATATCAAACAAACTTAAAACGCCCGTACGCGTCGCAAGAATCCCCTGAGGCAAATCATAAAAGCCCCCACATGCCGCCAAAGCCAAATACGGCGGATTACGATGCGCAAGCAAATTGACCTTGTCCATTTGCTGCGTTTCAGTAAAATGTGTAAGTATTTGATCATAACTTTGGATTTGATGATGAATCGCCTCATCTGCCGCAATCAGCTTTGCAAGCTCTGCACGCAATGACGCCACCGCCTGTTCCCCCTCTGCCGGAGAAACATCCCATGTCCAAAACAACGCATTATGACCAAAACTTTGACGAATACGCCCATGACGCTCCGGAAACTTCTCGTAAAGCACCTTCGCAAGCAAGAAACAAAGTGTTCGACGATAAACTCGCCAACCCTCTTCATCCGCCAATGTCAAAGGTTTCACCTTCGCATCCAGCAAAAGCGGAGCATCCAAAGGCACAACATCATAATTCATCAAGGCCGCAAGGACCGGCAACCCATCGATTTCCGTTGGCACATACGCCGCCAAACGAGCGCCCTTTGGCGCCTCAACGAGTCCGTCCCCTACAACATCAAGATGAATCACATCCGTCATGGAGTACAACCTTTAGTTCGTCAAATCGTCTTCAGTACCCATCTGTTCATCGGGCCCCGCCGAACGAATCGTGTATTTCTTACCACTCACAGAATACTCAAAGGGATTCCCCCATGCATCCTTAAGATTCGCCGCATCCAAGAGCGGCTCTGCACCATCCGTCAGCGGAGAGGTAAGCGTTTCAAGCGACGGAGGAGGATTACTCTTCAACTTCTCAACCTTATAAATTTCAACCGCCGTATTAATTGCAGCAATCGACTGCTGTGTTGCCGTCTTCGCACTCTTTTCACCAGCACCACCAAAGTTCAAAACGACCACCGTTCCAAGCACACCCAAAATGGCAATCACAAGGAGCAATTCAACAAGGGTAAAACCCGCACGGCGTTTCTTTTGATTTTTCATTCCTGAAGTTTCCTTTCTACTTTAAAATTAACCAACATTACCCATTGCGGATGTTGCAGCAAAGACCGCAGAGAGAATCGCAATCGCAACAAAACCAACCACTGCCGCCACAAGGATAATAAGAATCGGCTCCAATGCCGATGAAAACGCTTGAATATTACGATTCAAATCCGTTTCATAACGCTTCCCAATATGCCCCAACGTCTCCGGAAGATTCCCCGCTTGCTCTCCCAATGCCATCATATCCGTCATCATACGAGGGAACACACCACTTTGCGCAAGTGGCGCCGAAATCGTCGTACCATCCGTCACACGCTCACGCGCCTTACGCAATTCCGCCGCAATCACCGCATTACCACACGTTTCTTCCGAAATCTTCAACGCCTGCAAAACATTCACACCATTTTGCAAAAGCGTCTGCAACGTATACGCAAGCGAAGCAAAGGTACCCGTTGCCACAAGCCCCTTAATCAACGGCACACGCAACTTAAACTTATCCCAACGATAACGACCTGGACCATTCTTCCACTTACGAAAAAGCACAATCAACGCCATCAATCCCAAAAGATAAATAAGACCATACTTCGTAAGACTCTCACTCATCCCCATCAACAACCGTGTCGCAAAAGGAAGCTCTCCCCCCAGATTCTTAAACAAATCCGTAAACTTCGGAATAATCTTAATCATTGCAAAAATAACAGCAACCACACCCAACGCCAAAACAATACACGGGTAAGTCATCGCACCACGGATTTTACTCCGCATACTCTCCGAACGTTCATAATGCTCACCCAAACGATGCAACACCTCAACCATCGCACCCGAAGCCTCACCCGCACGCACCATATTTCCATAAATCGGCGGGAACGTCTTCGGATGCTGCTTCACGGCATCCGAAAAAGCCTCACCACGCATAATGCGATCACGCAAATCCGCAGAAACCACACACATCCCCGACTTCGGATCCCCCTGATTCGCCAACGTATTCAATGCCGCACCAAGCGTCATACCCGCATTGATAAGATCCGCAAGCTCCGACGTAAAAAGCAACACCTCCGAAGCACGCATACGCGTTGCAGGAGGCTTCGTAAGCGTAAAAAATCCATGCGAAGCAACCTTCTTCTTCGCCGCCCCACCCTGCGCCTCCACAATCGTCAAAGGAGTCAACCCCATCGACCGCAAAGACAACAAAGCCATCCGCTTATCAGAAGCCTCCAACTCCCCTGACTGCTTTTCTTTAACCCGATTTAATGCCGTATATGTATACTTCGCCATATCGCCTATATTCTAGCATAAAAGCCATTTCCAATGCAACCCTATTTTATACATGAAAAGCCCTTTGAATCTTGCACAATGTAATTGCGCAGGTAAGAAAAGAAGAAAATCTAAAAGG
>JAUNQZ010000004.1 GCA_030535915.1 bacterium | reverse complement strand
GAAGTCAAGCTCTCCCTCGCAAAGCGTATCATCGGTCGCACCGCGCTCCATGAAATTCGTCACCCTGCTACCGGCGATGTTATCGTTGAAGCGAATGATGAAATTGATGAAGCAAAGGCTAAGGCTGTTGAAGACGCTGGCGTTGAAAGTGTTTGGATTCTCTCGGGTCTCACGTGCGATTGCCGTCATGGTATGTGCGCAAAGTGCTATGGTCGCGACCTTTCTACGGGTAAGACCGTTGACATCGGCACGGCTGTTGGTATCATTGCAGCGCAGTCCATTGGTGAACCTGGTACACAGTTGACGATGCGTACGTTCCACGTCGGTGGTACGGCTTCGACGGTTGCAGAAACCTCGGAAATCATTCTCAAGCGTGACGGTGTTGTGAAGTATCAAGAACTCCGTACGGTTTTGAATGATGAAGGTGCTCATGTTGTCATCAATAAGAATGGCACAATTGCTATCCTTAATGAAGAAGGTGCAGAACTCGAGACTTATCCTATCCAAACCGGTACCAACCTCTACTTTGAAGATGGTGCAAAGGTTAAGAAGGGTGATCGTCTTGCCGTTTGGGATCCGCACTCTGTACCGATCATTGTGGATGTTTCGGGTGTTGTTGTTGAAGAAGACTTCGAAGAAGGCATTACGGTCAATACGGAAGTGGATGAATCCACCGGTATGCGTAAGCGCACTATCACGGATTCTCGTACGACCTTGCATCCTCGCTTGATTATCAAGGAACTTCCTGAAGGTGTCAATCCTGCAGATGTTGATCTTTCGAAGCTTCGTACGCTTAACACTTACTCCATCCCTGCGGGCGCAAATGTCATGGTTGCAGATGGCCAAATCGTTAAGTCTGGTACGACCCTCGCAAGAACACCTCGTGGTGAAAACAAGACACGCGATATTACTGGTGGTCTTCCTCGTGTTGCTGAACTCTTTGAAGCTCGTACACCTAAAGACCTCGCAGAAATCTCCAAGATTGATGGTATCATTGATTTTGGTGAAAATGAACGCGGCAAGCGTGTGCTCATCGTTAAGGACGAAGTCTCTGGGTTCGTTGAAAAGCACTACATCCCGCTTTCTAAGCAAATCGTGGTCTTCAAGGATGACCATGTCCGTCGTGGTCAGCCCCTCACGGAAGGTTCCGTCTCCCCGCAAGAAATCCTTGACGTTTGCGGACCTCAGGAACTCCAGCGTTATCTCGTTAACGAAGTTCAGCAGGTCTATCGTCTCCAGGAAGTACAGATTAACGATAAGCACATCGAAATCATCATTCGTCAGATGCTTCGTAAAATCCGCATTGAAAATCCGGGTGACACCGACTTCCTTTATGGCGAACAAGTCTCTCGTCATGTCTTCGAAGAAACCAATGCTCAAATGGCCGAAGAAGGCAAGCGTCCTGCAGAAGGTAAACCCGCACTTCTCGGCATTACGAAGGCTTCGCTCGAAACGGACTCCTTCATTTCGGCTGCATCCTTCCAAGATACAACGCGCGTCTTGACAGAAGCTTCTACGCTCGGTCGTATCGATGAACTTCGTGGCTTCAAGGAAAATGTCATTCTCGGTCACCTTATCCCTGGTGGTACAGGCTTCCCCATGCACCGTTATATCAAGATGGTTCCGTTGGGCTCGCCAATCTCGCAGGATGAAATGGATGAAGTCTATGGCAAGAAGGATGAAAATGGTATCTCTACGGATGCTATTGAAATTCCTGAAGAAGAACTCGTCGATGATTACGCAGACCTTAAGTCGGCTGACGATGGCATGGCCTCCCCTGTGGAAATGGAAGAGGAAAGCATTGAACTTACAGATGCAGACCTTGATCCGTTTGCTGCAATCGCTGAGATTGATGTCTCTGACGATGAAGAATACGACGAATAAAATCGTTTATTCTTAATTAAACAAGAAAGCTCGCAGAATTGCGGGCTTTCTTGTTTTTTAAAGTGTATGATAATTTTTTTGCGTGCAATATTTTGAAGGTGATTTGGTGTTATTGTTAATTTGGTTGGTGATGTGTTTTACATAGGACTTAAATGATAACTTTTGAATTAAAAGTTAAAATAATTAGACGATGCATACAACAAAAGTAACATTTTGTATAATGGAGAGAAGTCTATAGGAGGAAGGAGAAGCATAGACTCTTTTATAAAGTATATGGAAATAGGTGTATAACTAAAGTATTACAAGCGCAGTTGGTCGTAATGTTAAGTTATCGTTAGTATAAATTATCGTGTATTTAAGAATCGTTTGTAAACTTTGGATTTTGTACGCAATATAACCTTTAGAGATAATTCAATTCGGAGATAATGAAATAGAGTAGGGAGGGGGAGAGTTCTTGTGTTTAAAAGTGTGTTTACTCAGGAAGATGTTTTTAGAAGTGGCAAGAGGCGTTTTTTTATCTTTAAATGATTTACGCAGTATTACCTTTTTGGACAAAATAAAATGCATTAACTAAACAAAAGGATAATAAAATAAGATAAATCGTTTGTCTCAAAAGGTTGATTTTTCAAGGTTTTCATTCTTCTGTCTTGAAAGAGAGGTGTATACAGTAGAAGTTTTTTTGTTAGAGATGCGATGAAGGCTGGCATTTTGTTGGTTTTTTTGGTAAAGTATAAGGGTAAATCGGAGGAGTTTTATCTATGTCAGATTGTAAAGTTGTTAAGGTCACAGACAAGGTCGCTTTTGGTGATGGCGCTTTAACCGTTATGGCGGGTCCGTGCGTTATTGAGAGCCATAATGCGTGCTTAGAACTTGCAGAAGCTTTAGTAGGGTTAACCTCGAAATTGGGAATTCCTTACATTTTCAAGGCATCGTTTGATAAAGCTAATCGCACAAGTGTTTCTGCTTATCGTGGTCCCGGCTTGGAGAAGGGTTTAGAGACGCTTGCTGAAGTAAAGTCTCGTTTCAATGTCCCTGTTATTACGGATATTCATGAGCCTTGGCAGTGTAAGCCTGTTGCAGAAGTTTGTGATGTTTTGCAGATTCCTGCATTCTTGTGTCGTCAGACAGATCTCGTTGTTGCAGCAGCAGAGACGGGTCGTGTAATCAATATCAAGAAGGGACAGTTCTTAGCACCTGAAGATATGATTAATGTCGTACGCAAGTGTGAAGCTGCAGGTAATAACAACATTGTCTTGGTTGAGCGTGGGGCGAGCTTCGGCTATCATAACTTGGTCGCAGATATGCGTTCGTTGCTTGTGATGCGTGAATTAGGTTATCCAGTTGTCTTTGATGCTACGCATAGCGTGCAGCGTCCAGGAGGTCTTGGCACTGGTTCTGGCGGCGATGGTCGTTGGGCACCAGCATTGGCGCGTGCGGCCGTTGCAACAGGTGTGGATGGCCTCTTCATTGAAACTCATTTTAATCCGCCTGAAGCATTGTCTGATGCTGCGAATGCAATTGCATTTAGTGCATTAGAAGATCTCTTTACGCGTTTGTTAAAGATTCACGCAATTGTTCGGGAGTAATGCATGCGTTTTAAGTTTGCATTAATGGCGATGTTGCTTTCAATCGGGGTGTTTGCGGAACGCACCAATCCTCGTGTTGAGGCTATTCTCGCTGAAGCAGATGCGCGTATCTCGGAAGAAGCTTGTGTTCGTTATTCGGCTCCAGGTGAGACGGCTCGTTATGAGACATTGCTACGGGCAATGAAAGACCCGCCAGAAACAATTGGTTCCCCTTCGGAAGATGTCTATACACCACTCCAAGTACATGAGAATGGGGAAACGAAAGTCGCTCTTCAAGCTGGAGAAGGGTGGATGTCGGACGACTTGATGCTTTTACGTGGAACAGATGTGAAAATTTATTCGTATTTGCCGAACGGAACGCTTGAGTCGACTATTGTTGCAAATGAAATTCTTGTTGATCGTCACACGATGCTTGCTGTTTTGCGTGGGCAGGTATCAATTGAGATGGGCGCAGATAGATTAAAAGGAAATGGTGCGTTATTGGATCTTAATACGCAGTATATCCGTATTTTGCATCAAGCGAAAATTTATACATCGCGTCTTTCGGATTCTAAGATGAATAACTCCATGCTTTAAGGAATTACAATTATGAAAAAGTATCTTTTATTTTCGATTTGTTTGTCTCTTTCGTTAAATGTTTTCGCCACAACGGAAGCGACTGCAGATGATGATGGTATGGCTGCCGCTCGCGAAGCGTTAAAGTCTGGCGGACAAACGAATAATGCCGCTGAAGATGTTCCGCTCCGCGATACAATCATTACAGCGAAGCATATGGAATATAATCGAAAAGAAAATGTGGCGATTTTGACAGACGATGTTGTCGTGGATGATGCCCGTTTTCATTTGACAGCGAATCGTGTTTATGTTTTTTTGGAGAACCAAGGGGAACCTGCCGCGACAGAGGGTGGAGATCCAGCTAAAGATGCAACAATGAAAGTGGGCGATGAAGGCTCAAAGCAAACATTCTCTCAAATCGTTTGCCTTGGAAATGTTAAGGTCAAAAGCGAAAATCGAAAAGCTGCTTGTGACAAGGCCGTGTATACACGCGCGGATGCTTGCCTTGTGCTTGTTGGACATGCGAGTTTAACAGATGTGAACGAAGAGGGTAAATTGAATACCATCTCTGGTGATAAGATTACGATTTGGACAGAAGAAGAACGTATTGAAGTGTATCCCAATCCGACCTTACGTTTGGCTCCAGGCTCTTCGAAAAATGTGAAGGACTTTATGTAATGGCAGAGGTCAGTTCTACGCTTGATGAGACGGGTGTTGTCGCTACAGGTTTGAAGAAAATCTATGGCACACGCACGGTTGTTAATAACATCTCACTTACGGCCCGTTGCGGTGAGTGTGTTGGACTTTTGGGGCCAAATGGCGCAGGTAAGACGACAACTTTTTACATGGTCGTAGGTTTAGTGCGTCCAAATGACGGCCATGTTTATTTCAATGGTCAAGAAGTAACTTATATGCCAGTTTATAAACGTGCTCGCATCGGACTTGGTTATCTTGCACAAGAGGCAAGCATTTTCCGTCGATTGAGTGTGCAAGATAATATTTTGGCCATTATGGAGACGATGCATCCCTCTCGTCAAGAAAAAGCAGAGCGCTTAGAAGAACTTTTGTCTTCTCTTGGGTTAACAAAAGTTGCCAAGCAACCTGCATATACTCTCTCGGGTGGTGAACGCAGAAAACTTGAAATCGCACGAGCGCTTGTACGACGACCTTCGATTTTAATGCTCGATGAGCCTTTTGCAGGTGTTGACCCTCTTGCAGTTGATGATATTCAGAATATTATTCGAGGGCTTAAAGCTCAAGGTCTTGGTGTGATTATTACAGACCATAATGTGCGCGAAACATTGGACATTGTGGATCGCGCCTATATTGTTTTTGAAGGTTCCATTCTTTGCGAAGGAACGAGTTCAGAATTAATTAATAATCCTGATGCACGCAAATCTTATCTTGGTGAGAACTTCCGGATGTGAGGTCGTCCATCAAGAACTAAAACCACCCAAAAGAAAGGTAGGTACAACATGACAGTAGAAGTAAACGCACGTCATAAAGACATTTCTGAAGGTTTTCGCGAATATGCAAAGCAACGCGCGGAAAAAATAGGTGAAGCATTTCCGATGGTTGAATCAGTTCGCGTTGTAATGGATTTCCAAAATAAGCTTTGCGCTGCAGAAGTTATTGCTCAACGCAAGAACGAAACCTTTGTTGGTAACGCTCATACAGATACATCCATGCGTGCAGCTGTCGATATGGCCGCTGCAAAAGTGGAAACGCAGATCCGTAAAAAGCGCGCTAAAGCTTATGTGGAGCCGGCACGTAAGGCTTCGCAAGCTGCAGAAGCTGCAAAGTAATTGTTAAATCATTTTATGGTCTTGTGTCTTAATTTGGACATAAGACCATAAAACATAAAAGTATGAACACTCTTAAGCCCCTAACACTTAGCACAATTCGTATTTCACCATTAACGGTGGAACGCTTCTATGAGGCTGCACATGAAGTGCTTGCGTTAGAAGTATTGGCAGGGCGTTTGGGGATGACCCGTATCGTTGAGGAACCTGTTTTACATCGGCCAGGATTGGCTTTGACGGGTTTCTATGAACACTTTGCGTGGCGGCGTTTGCAGGTTTTAGGACATGCAGAAATGGCCTACCTACGGACGCTTGATGCAGAAGAGCGTCTCGCACGATGGTTGGCGATGTTACAATGGAATATCCCCGGTATAATCCTTTGTGGGCGTGATAGTGAAACGATAGGGGGCGATCTTCTTGCACAAGCAGATCGCTTGGGTGTGCCAATTCTTGCAACACGATGTGAGACGCGTTCGGTTTTCTCACAGGGACCATTAATTCTTCATGAACTCTCTGCACCGCGTGCAAGTGTTCATGGGTCTTTAGTGGATGTTGGAGGAATTGGGGTATTGTTAGAGGGGCCTCCTGGTATTGGCAAGAGTGAAACCGCCCTTGGTTTGTTGCGTCGCGGAAATGCACTTATCTCGGATGATATTACAATGCTTGCAATCAATACTCATGGAACATTGACGGGCACGGCTCCTGCTCATATGCGTGGATTTATGGAAATCCGCGGTTTGGGATTACTTCATGTGCCTACACTTTTTGGAATTGCCGCAGTGAAGCCTGAAAGTCGTCTTGACTTAATTGTTTCGTTGCGGCGTTGCTCAAATGAAGATGACATTGATCGTGTTGGTTCAGATGTCAGAACTTCGGAGATTTTGGGTGTTCAAATCCAACATCTTATTATTCCTGTTGCAGCAGGTCGAGACTTTGTTAATGTGGTTGAGACAGCTGCAGCGACCTTTAAAATGCGTAATTCTGGTGTTGATGCGGCGGCGGTGCTTGATGCACAACTCCTTGCGCATTATCAATCGGTGGAGAAAAAACAATGAACGAAGCAACCATTACTGTTACCCTTAATAACAAGTACGGCATGCATGTCCGTCCTGCAGGTCTTTTTGCAAAGACTGCTTCTCGTTATCGTGCAGATGTAACGGTTGAAAAGGATGGCGTTGTTGTCCCAGGAAAGAGCATCATGGCGTTAATGACGCTTGAAGCAGTTCATGGAACAACCCTTACTATTCATGCAACTGGCGAAGAGGCTCAGATGGCTGTTGATGAGCTTAAGAGTCTTGTTGATCGTAAGTTTGATTTGCCTGACGAATAATTTTGATTTGATTGCACACGATGAGTGAATCTCAAAACGCACGAACACCTATTTGTTTCCGAGGTCTCGCGGCTTCGGGGGGTGTGGTTTTTGCACCAGTCGTTCGTTTTGAAGCTCAAAAAGATCGTGAGGCACCGCGTTATGAAGTGCCAGACACCTCTGTCAATGCAGAAATTGCTCGTTTTTATACGGCAATAGATCTTTCTCGACGACAACTTTGTGAACTCGCAAAAACAACGGCTTCGCATGCTTCTTCTAACGAGGCGGGTATTTTTGATTCGCATCTTATGATGCTTGAAGATACCTTTTTCATTGATTCTGTTGTTAATGTTGTACGCAATCAGCATGAAAATGTAGAATGGGCCGTCTCGCAAGCTTTTGGGCAAATGGCAGAGACAATGCGTCGTATGGGGGATGATTATTTACGAGAGCGTATTGCAGATATTGATGATGTCCGTAATCGTCTTGTAGGAAATCTTTTAGGCGATGATGCTCAACGCTCAATTCCTGAAATTAGTCGTCCTTCTATTGTTGTTGCAGATAATATTTCTCCCTCTGATGCGGTCGCATTACCTCGGCGTTTTATTCGAGGACTTGTTACCGAACAAGGGTCTTTAACTGCACATGTGACCATTTTGGCTCGAGCCCTTGGTGTGCCAGCTGTTGTCGGGATTGGAGCTTCTCTTGACAGTATTGTCACGGGGGATGAAGTCGCTCTTGATGGTTTTAATGGCGCTGTTTGGCATTTGCCGACAGATGAAATTAAAGCGGAGATTTTATCACAAACAGCACAGCAACGTGCGGCATTAGAACATCGTCATTTACTTGCTGATCGACCTGCTATCACACCAGATGGAGTGCGTGTGACACTCTTCGCTAATGCGGATCACTCCGTTGGATTTGAAGGTATAGGTGAGCATGGCGCTGAAGGTATTGGCCTTTATCGTACCGAATATCTTTGGATTGGGCTTGGTCGAGAGCCGTCAGAGGAAGAGCAATTTCGAGCTTATTCGGAGGTTATTTCTGCTTGTCGAGGAAAACCCGTGACGATACGGGTACTTGATATTGGCGGAGATAAAATGGTCGGACGTAGTCATGCTCGAGAAGCTAATCCGTTTTTAGGAAATCGTTCCGTCCGTTATTTGTTGAATAATCAATCGACATTTAGAGCTCAAGTTCGTGCGATTTTGAGAGCTTCCGTGATGGGCCGTTGTGAATTAATGTATCCAATGGTGACGACATTGGAAGAACTTCACGCATGTCGAGATTTCGTCCGTCAATGTAAGCATGAACTTGCGATGGAAGGTATTCCCTTCGCGGAAAATGTTCCGGAAGGGGTGATGATTGAGGTGCCTTCCGCTGCGTTGATGGCGGACAAACTTGCGCAAGCGTGTGATTTCTTCTCTGTTGGGACGAATGACCTTGTCCAATATACATTGGCTGTGGATAGAGGTAATGAGTCGGTCGCACACTTGTATCAGCCATTTCATCCAGTTATTCTTGAAATGTTAAGAATGGTGGTGCGAGCGGCTCGTAAGCATGATATTCCTGTATGCGTATGTGGTGAAATGGCATCGGATCCTATGGCTGCGGTTTTATTGATTGGTATGGGAATTCGACGTTTAAGCATGTCTGCGAATTTAATTCCTCGTGTTAAAGAGTTGGTTTGTCGTACGGCATATTTTGATATGCAACGCTTAATAGATTCGCTTGTGCGTGAAGATCTTGCGACAGCGAAAGAGATTGAGACGCGTTGTCGTGAACTGGTTGCAACCTATGCACATGATGTTTTAAGTTCGTAAAGGAGTTGTTATGATTGATAGGCTTCGACTTTTTTTTGAAGAGACGCTTTGGCGATTAGATTTGACAAAAATGACGCCAATGCGTCGTTTCTTTTTTCATCCTTTACGATTTATTTTCCTTGTTTGTAGAGCTTTCTTATCGGATGTTTGTTCATTACATGCATCCGCTTTAACATACATTACATTGTTAGCGATTGTGCCAGTGTTGGCATTGGCAATGACCTCTTTGAGAGCATTTGGTGGTGGCGAGTTTTTAGAGAGCCACATCTTAAATCGTATTGAAGTTGCGGCTGAACAAGAATACATTGTTGAATCGCAAGCGACCGCAGTTGATGAATCAAATGCGCATTTAGAGCCTCTTGTACAAGAATCTTCGGAGCATGCTAAAAATGTCTCCCAATCTGTGCGACGTCTTTTGGGAAGTGTTGTTGAACAAATCAATAAGATTAACTTTAAGGCACTTGGTACAATTGGTGCGGTGTGTTTACTTTTCATGGTTATCAATGTCTTGGGTAAAATAGAAGAGAGTTTTAATGCGATTTGGGGAATCCCAAAACCTCGTAGCATTTGGCGTAAGATCACAGATTATTTATGTGTAATTATTATTGTTCCAGTGCTAGCACTTTCAGCATCATCCTTGCCTATTCTTGGCACTTTTCAAAATTATTTTAGTCATGCTGGATGGTTAATGGAGGCATTAGGTTTTCTTCGATTCGTCATTCCGCTTGCAATATTTTCATGTTTGTTTGCCTTTATTTTTTGTTTTATGCCTAATGCTCGTGTGCGGTTTACAAGTGCATTTGTGGGTGGGTTTATTACAGTAATTTTATTGCAAGCATTTTTTAAACTTTGTTTGTGGTTCCAAATCGGAATTTCAAGTAATAGTAGTATTTATGGATCTCTTGTTGCATTGCCAATTCTCCTCTTTTGGATAAATTGGAGTTGGCAAATTATTCTTTTTGGTGCAGAAATTTGTTATGTTTTTCAGTATCGCCATGAGTTGGTTAGGGAGTCTGCATTCTCGCATCCTTCAGAACGCGATACTATTACGCTTGCCATTGCTTTAACTCTTTGCGCTGCAGATTCAATTGATCGCGATAGCCATCCTGTTGAAGTTGAAAAATTTTCTAATCTTTTTATGCTTCCTTCTCGCGAAGTTCATCGTGTCGCCGCACTTTTAGGAAGAGCGAAGATTTTATTGCCTGTAACAGATGGTCAAAGTTCCATTCCTACAGGTTTTGTTTTGAGTCGATGTGCAACACGATTGACGGTGGCTGATGTTATTAATGCGTGTCTTGATAATACAAAGGGAGAGAAACTTGCAATTAATACCTCTAGTACAACGATTGGGCCCTATGCTTCAATTGAACGCTTGCGCGATGAATTTTCGGAAATGCTTAATAATCGTTTCTCAATGACTATCATGGACGCACTTGTTTATCAACGTTCACGTGCAAAACAAGAGCCTCCTATTGACCAAGAGGGAACCAATCAAGCGTCTTGTGAGTCTAATTCAAAGACCGCAAAGGATGATGTTGAGGGGGCGATAAAAGCTTAAGTTTGTTATGTCTTCAACGCGTTCTGGTTTTTCTTTGATAGAACTTGTGCTTGCCATCATCATTCTTGGTGGAGGCTTGGCGGTGATTTATCAATCAATTATGATGAACATGCGTGTAATTGGAACTTCTCGTAGTCGTCAAGATGTTGCGTATGTTTTTTCTTTAGGAGAAATTGCATATCCTTTGCGCGATATTGAAGATCCAGAGGAAGACATTCCTGTTGATCCAGATGGTACGCTTAAAGAAGGGTATATATACGAGCGTACTGTTGATGAAAAAGAAGAACCTGAAGATGGAGTTGTTGATGACCGCCTTTATACCATTCGAACGATTGTTTCATGGGAAAATGGGGCTAATCGGGAAGAAATAGTTAGTTATTATCGTCATACAGAAAGTACAACGACAACAGGAAAAGGCTCTCAAACAACATCTTCTTCATCCAAATAATATTTATGTCTACTTTATGTAAGGTTAATTTAAGCGATAAAAAACGAAGAGGATTTACTCTCGTTGAGATGCTTGTTGCGCTTCTTTTGACAGGCATCCTTTCTGTGATGCTTTTTTCATCATTTACAACTGTTACGCGTTCTTGGAATGCAGGGCGTAAGCTTGCAGATAGTTCTGGACATTCTGATTTTATTATGGATCAAATTGAAAGTGCGTTACGTTCTGCTTATACACCTGGAGAAGGTGATGCCTATGTCTTAAAATTTGAGAGCGATGGCGATGATGAAAGTGCGAGAGATCGAATCGAATGGTCGAAAATTGGTCCAGCGCTTATTGGTGATGACGTTGCTTTTGCAGATGTCCCTCATCGTGTTCATATTTATATCGCAGATGAAGAAAATGGTCGCCCAGGTGGGTTTGCAGTTTGCGCATGGCGACAAAGTATGCGTATTGATGAAGAAAGCGGAGCCGCAATAGATGAGGATGAGACAAAGGCTGAAGAGGAGTTTCGTCCTGAAGAAGAAGAAGCATTTCTTATTCTTTCTCCCAAGGTACAAGGAATGAATATTCGTCTTTTAGATCCGGATGAAGAACTTGATGAAGATGAAGAACTTAAATGGATTGAAGAAACGGAAGAATGGACAAAGGAAAATATTTTGCCGACTGCGCTTGAAATAACACTTTGGTTAGAACCGCCAGAAGAAGGTGAAGATCCTATTGAATATAAGCGTATAATTCAAATTCCTATGGCTCAAGTTTCTCAAAATAGCAGTCTTGCTTCCGGCGCGAATCAAACTTCAAGAGGTGGAACTTCTGCTACGGAGGGATCAAATAATAATCGTCGACCAGGGAATCATTCGGGAAATACAAATGGTCCGCCTGTCATGGGAGGTGGAGGGCGTCCCGCTGGTGGTCCACCGAATCCTGCTCAAGGAATTTTTAAATAGGAATCCTTGTTTTAATGTTATTTTAAAACAAAATCTCAAAAAGATTGAAGTACTTGTACATTCTATGTTATACTATGATATGTGAGTAAATTTCACTTGTGTAATTTTTGTTACCATTTATGTTTTATCAAGAGAAAGATTGAAATATGTTTAGTGCAATGTTGGACTTTTTTTGTTCGCGTCCATTCCCAGATAAATCATCGTTTCGGAGTACATTAAGTTCAACGATTCGAGCACTCTTTTGGGGCTTTGTTGCAATGATTGTTGGCATTGCCCTTGCAGAGGATGCGGCCTTTGTCGGTGAGCATTCATCTTGGATTTCAACTTTTACGGGGATGAGCATTACATCTCAAGAGGCTTATCCAATCTTGTGGACGATTGTAAATGTTTTTCTTGGTTCAACACCTTCTATTCTTGCCTTAAATGTTTTGGGCGCAGTAATTTTTGGCGCGTTCGTATCATGTACATGGGGCGTTGTACGTTTTTGGGCTTTGGATGCGGCTAATGAAGAATCCGTGCCGGGCTCTCATCGTTGGATTTCGCCAATTGCAGCAGATGTTGCGTGTGCATTGTTGATTTTTTCATTCCCTGGTTTTTTGAGTGCTTCCTCGTTTAATGCAAATGTATGGAGTTTTTTCCTTCTACTTGTTTGTGTCCTTTTACAAAATCGCTATGCGTTGCGTGGTGGGCATAGCCTTGACATGATGATTTTTGCATCGGTATTAGGTGTTTGTGCAATTGAATCTGCATGGGTCTTTTTATTGTTGCCACTTTTCTTTTTGCGTGTGGTTGCAATAGAATGGCGACTTTGGGATCATAATGTTCGTAATCTCCCGGTTTGGTTTATTGCTTTTGTTATCGGTTCTGTAACACTTATTGTATTAAATGCATTTCGTATCGCTCCAATATTTACATTCCACTCTATTTGGGAAACGCAGATGGGAGTGGCGCGAATGTTCTTGTCAATTTATAAATCGTTTATGATGCCAGGAATTATTATTATTTTTGGCGCTTCGGTTGTTCTTCCCATCGTTGCATGGGTGACAGCTCGTCGCTTGCTCAACAATGATCGCTCGTTAGGTCTTTTGATTGTTGGCTCCGTGATGACGATTTTGATGTTAGTATTGTCGTTTGCTTTTGTCTTTGATAAGAATTCATTTATTCCTCAAGTCTTGTTAATGAAGCTACCTCTTCGCTTTTGGTTAACGCAACATGGCGCAGGTTCTCTGTATCCGATGCTTCCCGTGGCAACAATGTGGATCAATGCCGCAGTTTTAGGTATGTTATCCGTTGGTTGGGGTGTCCAGATTGTCTTTAAAAATCCAAATAATTTTGAAGAACGTGATATAGGAAAAATTCCACGCGGCGTTTTAGCAATGCGTACAGGAGCTTTTATTCTTTGTCCTATTTTATTAATTACAATTACGTTGACAATTGTAACGCATATCATGGCTTTTTCTGATTTGAATCGTTATGCTCGTGAAGATTTAAACCTAACACAAGCACCTTATTCCTCAATGGCGGATCAATTTGGTGAGTATATTGTACAACAAATGCTCCCTAATTCACCATCCTTAGCTGCGGGACATACTTATGTTGCGGGGTCTGCCTACAAGCGGTGGATGATAGATCCAGTTTCTGCAGCTGCGCGTCGTCATAATCTCAATGTAGTACAATTTAATACAATGCGAGAAGCTGACTCGCGTTATATAAATTGGATTAAAGAAAAAATCAATAATGACTCTCGGCTTGTTGATGCAGGCGCAGATGTACGACATTTTAATGACATTTTAGATTACAATTTTAATCGTTTTATTTTGACGTTTTTTGTTTCGCATCCAACTGTTGAGCAACGCGTTGCTGTTTATGATTTGTGTGACTATTGGTATCGTGCACGATTGCGTCCTGTGCCAGCAGGCGCATTGTTTATTGGCGTGGAGGATGAGAATTGTGAACAGTATGCCGAACAGTTATGGCTTGAGCATTTGCAACTCCGCGAACAATGGGGGCTTGTGAAAGATTATGGTAAAACGGCTTCTTCATGGACAGATGTAAATATTGATACTGCAAAGCAAATTGCGGAACATCTTGCTTTTGTCGCAAATAACTTAGGTACGTATTATGATGATATTGCATGCCGAATTGGTGATGCGAAGGATGTTACTCCAGAGGAAATAAAGAAGGCTGAAACCTATTTGACGCGTGCGATTGATTGTTATCGCTATGCCAATGAAATGCATCCTGAAAATGCTGCTGCAATTTTGAACTATTATGCTATTTGTAATACACGTCCTGCTGCAGAAAAACTACTATCGCCTGTAGATGCGACTCTCTCTGAGACAAAGTTTAAAGATTTTATTAAGGAGACAACAGAAAAGAAACGCCTTTATCGCTTGCAAGAAACGATACGTTATCATGGGTATATTCGAGATGCACGTTTGTTTGTTTCTGCAGGCCTTTCATGGGCAATTCAAGCTGCTCCTGATGCGGCTCTCGCTACATATCGCAATGCGGAACTTAATCTTTCTGAGATGGGAGATGAACATGGTGCCGCTCGTATAGGTGCGGTGATGGGGGCAATTTATGAAGAGCAAGGTCTTTTAGATCTTGCAGAACAAAAGTATCTTACAGCGGTACAAGTTAATCCAAATGATATTAATGTTTTGCGTCAATTGATGAATCTTGCTTTACAGCGAGGTAATTTAGATGAGGCGAGCGGTTATCTTCGTCGTGTTGAGGATATTGTTGGAGGAGTTGGGTCCCAAGACGACCAACTGAATGCAATACTTGTGTTGGATCAAGCAGCATACTATATTGGGATTGGTGATAATGAAAAAGCGCGAAATTTGCTTGCTCGTTATACCAAGGATTTCCCAGATGATGTCGTCGGTTGGTCAATGCTTGCCATGTTAAGTATTGATGAGGGGCGACTGAGTGAAGTGAGGAGTTATATTTCTGCAAATATTCGTCGCGCAAAGAATACTTCTCCGTATTATACGCATATTCTTGATGGTCGTTTGGCTCAAGCAGATGCAGAGCAATTGGTAAAACAAACACCGAATGTTTTGCCTCATGAGAATCAATTGATTCGAAAGAAATATCAAGAAGCGCGTGCTCATTATCGTAGTGCTTACGCAAGTCGTCCTAATGTTGCTAATGTTGTTCAACTCATTTTGCAGATAGACTTTATTCTTCATGATGGTGTTGACGCAATTCGTGATGCTGAGACATTATTACAGTGTGACCCGCAAAATCCGATGGCTCTTTACGCAATTGGTATGAAACGTTTGGAGGATGCAATTCTCTTTGGGGAGGTTGGTGCAGAAGGATATTTCCGTCGTGCCATCGAAAGTAGTAAAAATCGTCGCATGCAAATACCTTTAGAACTTCTTGTAAATGCTGCAGATGTTCTTGCTCGAACGGATGATATGATAAAATTAACAGAGGCGGAGGTTCTTATCTCTGAGGCTACGCGTCGAGTTGCAGGAACGCCAAGTGAATATTTTGCAACAGCAACATCGGCACTCGTTCTTGCACACATGGGGAAAACAGAAGATGCAAAACGAATGATGGCACATACGCGTGCACTTCCAGGTGTACCTAATTTGCCACAGTTGAAATTTGTAGATGCTTGGATTGCAATTAAGGAAGGTCGCAAAAACGATGCTCGAAATATTCTTTCGGATGTTCGTATGGCGATTGGTTCAAAGGCTACGAAATTAGACCAACTTGACTTTTAATTGATAGAGCATGCGATTAAATAAATAAGTATATGAATACTAAGAATAAAAGGGCCTCGATATCGAGGCCCTTTTATTCTTAGTATCATTTACCTTTATTTTAAAGGTTGAGTTTTTTGCGAATGGCTGTAAAGGTGCTGGAGAGGTCAACCTTTCGGCATGTGTTGCCAAGGGTGCCATCAAAGATATGGGCGTAGTCTTCAGTACAAAGTTGATCAACAAAACGTGCGAATTTGTTCGTTTTAACCTCAAGGTTGTCGAGGACTTCAACATTACTTTTACCAATCGCTACGGCTTCACTGAGCATGCCGGTGGATTCGGCGGTAACAAAGAGGCGTTCACATTGCGTTACAAAGGCTGGGATGGGATTGAAGCGTTCGCGTGAGAAGATGAGTTTGTAGTCAAAGGGGAAGGTGTCAATGACGGCATCGGCTTCAGGGGATGTGCGGCGAGAGGTTGTGACCCAGTGTTCACAGTCAGGGGTGGCTGCAAAGAGTTGCTCGAGTTGGGCTTTTAACCATGGGGCAGCAACATCTGCAATTGGATTTTTACCTCCGATAATGACACCTACCGCACGTTTCTTTTGAGGTTGATAGCGTGCTAAGAACGCCTCGGTTTGTTCTTCGTAGAAATCTGGACGGGCGGGGGTAAGATTGGTGGGGATAGGAAAAATATTGTCTGCTTTTGGCGGATTGTCAAAGGTCGGCGCAAGAATAACATCAAAATTATCTAATCGATAACCTTTGGGTGTAAGAATCGCAACACAGGGTACGCCAAGGCGTTTGGCAAAAACCTTTAGGGAATAGAATGTATTGGAGCCAGCACCAATGAGGACATCGGGCTTGCGTTTGGGAAGGTGGGGGGCGACGTTTGCGAGGTCGCGATTACTTCCCCAGCGATCAAAGAGATAGGAAAGTGTCTTCCGCCATTTTGCAGGGTAGGCGCAAGGCACGATATCGTATGTTAAGCCAAGACCATCGGCAAGGGCTTTGGATTGGTTTTCGTGGCCGGGTTTTTGATCTGAAAAGATAAAGGCATGCATAAGACTTTGCTCCAAGAAAACGGTGACATTTAAAACGAATTAAAAATGTCAAAATTCTAGTTTATAATACCTTATTTTTCGTATGTTGCTTGTAAAATAGCGGGTAATGCGATAGCCGCAGTATCAGTCCTTAACGGACGAGGACCGAGCGTGATGGGATGGAAGCCATGTTGAGCAAAGGCTTCATTTTCTTGATCCGTCCATCCTCCATCAGGACCGATGGCAATAAGGGGGAGACCCTGCCCTGTAGGGAGGGATGCTTCGCGAGGTGCTGGATTGGCAATGAATCGAAGACCATTGTCAGCGGGGAGTTTTTCCCATAAGTCGCGTAATTTTGGAATGATGTGAAGCGTTGGGAGTGCTGTGGTTTTGGCTTGCATGAGCCCTTCAATGAGAACGGGGCGATATTCTTCTTCTCGTAAAAGGTGCATGGAGAAGTAGCTTTTCTCAACTTTTTTTGCTCCCACAACGTAAATGTTGCGAACTCCCATTGCAGCACTTTGAAAAAGGATTCGTTTAAAGGAGCGAGGTCTTGGCAATGCAAGAATCATGTCGTACCATGGGGCGAGAGCCGTTTCATTGCAAGTAGCAGTAAAGGAAACATCGCCATTTGCCGCAATCGCTGTAACTGTGGCAAGTCCACAGGGGCCATTGAGAATGCCAATGCGAAAGGTTGACCCTGGTGTTGCATGAAGAAACGTTCTCAGATGCGCTGCACGCGGACCGGTAAAAATACCGTGTCCATTGTGAAGTTCGTCAGCTTCTGCAAGAATGATATTCATTATTCAATCGCCGCAAGATCGTTGGCAAGGATTGAGAGGTCGATGGTTCCTTCATAGACTTTACGTACGGGACCTGTAAGTGTGATTCCCGTGCAATGATTGGCGCGCCAATCCGAATCGATGTTGAGCACAAACCCACCACTTGTACGAATCGTCATTGGCAATGTCGCAGCGTGGGCTTCAACCGCTGTGATGGCTGCCGCGACAGCACCTGTGCCACAAGCGCCTGATTCCGCTTCTACGCCACGTTCATACGTGCGCATGCTGATGCGGTTAGGGGCGCGTTGAGCAATGAAGTTGACGTTGACACCTTCGGGAGCAAAGGCGGGGTGAAGACGAATGGCACGTCCGACTTCATCAATATCAATCGTTTCAGGACTTGTCGTACGAATGACAAAATGAGGAACACCTGTATTAACATAGTCACCTTCATAACGTTCGTCGCCCACATGAATAACCATCCCGTAGGAGCGAGCGGAGGGTTCGGGCATCCAAACTTTGACATTACATTCATCGACAATTTCTGCATCGAGCAAACCGCAAGAGGTTTCCATCGTCATTGATTTGGGGGCAGCGCCAATGTGGTGTGCAAACCAAGCTGCACAACGAGCTCCATTACCACACATATCAACCTCTGTGCCATCAGGATTGAGAAAACGCATGCGGAAATCAGCGCGTTTGGATTGTTGAATTAAGATAATTCCTTCGCTTCCTACGCCTGTACGACGGGTTGCAAGTAGACTCATTAACACATAGTCTTCCCAAGGGACTAAACCTTCGCGGTCGTCAATCATGATAAAATCGTTGGCCGCACCGTGCATTTTGGTGAAGTGTAGTGTTGTCATAATAAAATGCTCCTTTACGCACAATATTATATCATATTTCTCGAATCGCGTGTAAATTTTTGATATACTATGTGTATGAAGTCTGAAATTGTCATTGCGTGTGGTGGCACGGGGGGACATATTAATCCTGCCCTTGCGGTTGCGGAAGTCCTAAAAAATAAAGGCTATTCGCCTGCTATGATTGTCTCTGGGACAAGGTCTGCAGAGGCTTCGGTTATTCAATCTTGGGAAGGGCCTTTATTAAAGTCTGGGGCTCGCCCCATAAAAGATCCTCGTAATTTATTCGCGATTTTGCGTTGTCTTCGTTTTTTACGTAAAGTGCGTCCACGGGTGCTTTTTGCAACTGGCGGATATACGAGTTTTGCGCCTGTTGTTGCTGCACGACTCTTGCGTATCCCTGTGGTTTTGCATGAGGCGAATAGTCTCGTGGGAAAGGCTGTGCGTTTCCTTACGAAACATTTTAAAATTGAAACGGTAGCGTTGTCATTTGAGGGGTCTGAAACGCAACTCCCAAAAGCGCACACCGTTTATACAGGGTTGCCGTTGCGACAATCGGTCTTGGATGCACTCGCGCGAGCACGTCAACAAAAGAAAGCCTCTGAGCAAGCGTTACGTATTTTTGTGACGGGTGGGAGTCAAGGCGCACGGGGAATGAATTTATTGATTGCGCCTGTGTTGGCTTCGCTTGCAGCAAGTGATTCAAACGTTTCAATCTTACACCAATGTGGTCCAAATGATCTTGAAGCGATGGAAGCGACCTATGCAAAGGTCAAAAATCAAGTTCGCGTGCAAGCCTTTGTTCAAGATATGGGGACGGCGTATGGAGAGGCGGATTTAGTCATTGCTCGTGCAGGAGCGGCGACCTGTTTTGAAGTTGTCGCGTGTGCAACGCCAACCATTTTTATACCCTTGCCAACAGCGATGGATGATCATCAACGCAAAAATGCAGAGTCGATTGTGCAACGCGGCGGCGCTCTTTGTGTAAATCAATTGACTGCAACCTCACAAAGTTTTGCAGATGTATTGCGACCCATTTACCAAGATCGTTCTTTATTAACCTCAATGCAAGCGGCTTTGTCGCAAATGACATTACCTGATGCCGCAACAGATGTGGCGCAAATTTTACTTGAGGTCGTTCGGCGAGGTGAAAAATGAAGCAGATGATATTTCCCCTTTTGCTTGTTGTCGCATGGTTATTGCCTACGCGTCTTTTTGCAACGATTGATACTCCTATTCCTATTGATATGATTTCAAAGACAGTGATTCAAGGAGAGGCCGTCACAACATGGGAAAAGGATAAACTTTACATCTTTGAATGTTGGGCGACATGGTGTGGACCGTGCCGTTCGGCAATGAAACATGTTGAGGGCCTTTGGCAAACGGTAAAGGCGGATGGTCATGTTGTCATTGGTCTTAATGTGATGGATCGTTTGAGCATAGAAGAAATCAAGACGTTTCTTGAAAAACAACCAACGAAAGTTACCTATACGAATCTTTTAGTGCGTGATGAAGCATTGACAAAGTTGTTGAATATTCAAGGGATTCCTTTTACCTTTGTTGTTCGTAATGGGATTGTGGTATGGCAAGGTCATCCAATGCGTTTGGATGTTGCGATTTTACGCGAATTAAGCGAGGGGAAAAAGGTCGACACGCCTCCGCCAAAACCTGTTCTAAAAAAAACTTATGAATCCATTCCTCCGTATGTAGCACTAGAGCGTAAAGCCGACGAGGCGCTTGCGTTGGGGCGTTGGGAAGAAGCTGAAACCCTTCAATTAGAAGCAATGCGTGCGCATCCTTTGCAAGCACGTTTAAAGAAACCTTATACGCCAAGTCAATGGATTTTGAAAGAGGAAGGACCTGAAGCGACCCTTAGTTTTCAAGGCGTTGATCTTGAACATCTCTCAGACGAGGGAGATCTTGCTCCCTATGCAAAGTTGCTTGGGAAACCTTTGCCTAAATTGGATGGGGAATTTACAATTGTCTCTTATTGGCAGCCGAATTTTAGACTCCCACGATATACATCAAAAAATGCATTACGTTTACCGCGCATGAAAGAGGCGCAACGCATCCTCTATCCCTATCGTCTTGAAGTCATCGGAGATGCCGCCCATAAGGAATTCGCAGAGCGCCAATTTGCATCTGTTCCAATGGTAAAGCCGGCGATTAGATTCCTTGAAGGTTTCGACAAAGTTGAACTTTTTGGGTATTCTGATCAAAATAATCCTCCTTTTGTTGCGATTTTTCTCTCTGGGAAATTGATTTATAAAGGCGCGCTTGAGCTCCTCCCAGAAACGCTTCTCTTAAATGGCAAACAACCTGGTCCAATGCCAACGGCAGATGTTTGGTTGCAACGCATCGCAGATGAACGCGCACACGAGGAAGATCTTCGTCAACGCTTTCTCGCTTTCCGAAATGAAAAGGATGCAACGAAAGCTGAGGCGATGATTCATTCGATTTGTGCGGATTCTCGGTTGGGGACATGGGAGATCATCCTAATGCCGTATCGTTTGGGTTCATATTATCAAATGAATGACGTTGATGGCGCTGCGAAGTTGGTCGAGCGTCTTTATCATCGGTATTATCATTCAGAACATGCGCTTGAGATGTTGAATAAGTTGATAAATAGTTGGCCGCCATTGAAAGAATGCGTCCTTGGAACGCATAGCTTGATTGCAGAACGTCTTGCGGAAATTCAAACGCAAGGAGACGAAAGCTATACATCGGCTTATTATGAACTCGCAGGCGTGCTTGCTGAAGAAAACAATGATCCAGTTCGAGCGCAAGCGATGTGGATAAAAGCGCTTGAATTCTCGACGACAGGGAAACGTTATCGTGAAATTCGTCGTCGGAGCAAACCGATACCAGCACCTTAAAAGAAAGGCTTAATATTTATGGTTAAACAAACAGTGTTATGTATTGCATTGATGCTACCACTTTTGGGGTGTTCAAATCTTGTAGAGGCAGCGTCCACGCTTGATGATAAGTCGCTTGATGCTTGTTATGGTCAAGCGCATGAGGCGTTGCGAGGATATGTACGAGCATATCCATTTTACACCGATGCATACGAAACATATGGTGATGCACATGTTCGAGCGATGGTTGAGATTCGAACGAACGCACGGTGGGGAAACATTTCTAACGATTTATTTTTAAATGCGGTTTTACCTCCCGTTTCGCTTCGAGAAAAGTGGGTCGATTGGCGTCCGGTCCTTCAACCGCTTGCAGAGGAAATTACAAAAGATGCAAAGACACCTCTTGAAGGAGCCCTCTTGCTCAATCGGCATCTTTGGAAACGAATTAATGTTGTCTATTCAACAGGGCGCGATTTCCCCAATCAAGATCCGTTGCATTCAATGCGAATTAATAAAGCCTCGTGTTCAGGGCTTTCGATTATTCTTGTTGATGCGTGCCGTAGCGTTGGAATTCCCGCGCGTGTCGTGGGATGCCTTTGGAGAAAGAAACCCGGCAATCATTCGTGGGTAGAGGTTTACTCAGAGGGGGAATGGTATACATTAGGCGCTTTTGAAGATACCCCTCCGAATGATGTGTGGTTCGCAAATGATGCTGCACAAGCGGATCCTAACGCTTTGGAATATTCAATTTATGCCACGCGTCTTGTTCCTTTAGAAAAAGAACCTCTCCTTTTTTATGGATGGGGTGTCCCCGCAGAGAATGTAACCGCTCGTTACCTTAAAGTGAAGGAAAAAACAGAAGGCGTGACCATTCACATTGCTGCAGAGCGGAATGGAGCGCGTGTTGAGGTTCCTTTAATGGTGAATGGAGAAACGCTTCAAACGCCAGGACCTCTGCGCGACCTCAACGACTACGCAACGGTAACGGTTCCCGCGGGCGAAACGATTACGTTTACATTGGATGGTAAAACCTTTACGCGTCCGTTAAAAGACGGAGCCATTTTTGTGGAGCAACTTTAACGATGAAGCAACATAAAGTCGCACCCGGGAAAACTTATCCTTACACGCCGTGGAATGCGACGCGTTTCTTTGTGCCTCTTTGTATTCAGGCAATGAGTCAAGGCCTCACCTATCCATTGGTTGGGGTTGTGGTTGCTCATGGGGGAGGGGGCGCTTTGGAGTTTTCAGCCTTTTCACAAGGGCTGATGATTATGTTTCTTTTGGGGACGGTTGGCTTTGGCTTAATTACCACAGGGATGATGTATGCACGAGATCGAATTGGTTATATTCGATTTTCGACGGTGAATCATTTCATTATGCTGTTTGTTTTTGGGCTTCAGTGTTTACTTGCGATGCCGTATGTCTCGACGCTTGTTTTTGGGCTTTTCCTTGGGTTAGATGGATGGCAGATGGAAATTGCTCGATGGTCAATGTTTTGGTCGTTTCCAGCACAATTGGGATTTTTCTTCCGTAATATACCGCAGGTGGTTCTTTATAATGAACATCGTACTGCAATTGCAAATGCAGCGACAATTCTTCGCATTATTTTAACGGCGTTGCTTTCTCCCTTACTTTACGCTATAGGGTGTGTGGGATGGCAATGGGGATGTGTGGCATTATCTGTGCCTGTTGTAATGGAGGCAGCCTTGATGTGGGGCTTTGCTCGACCTTCGGTCAAGCGATTACCTTTTAAATTACAAGGTATGGAAAAAGTTACGCGGTTGAAGGTCTTCCTCTTTAACATCCCGTTATCGTTAGGTGGGTTACTGTTGATGTTTGCGGTCTTTATGTTGAATGCCGTCGTCAACCGAACGGCAAATGGGGAAGCGATGCTTGCGATTCATTTAATTGCAATTGGGCTTGTTAATCCGCTCTCGTATGGAGCGATGCGGAATCAAGCCGTAGCGATTGGCTTCCCGCAGACGTCTTTCCGAGATCAACGGACATTTATCTTTGCTTTGTGCAGTGGGATTGTTTTGGGTCTTGTATTGCTTCCAATTCAAATTCCTGCGGTGAGTCACTGGTATTTTTGTTCTGTTCAAAATCTTGCAGAATGGCAAGTGCCACTTGCGAAACGAGTGCTTTGGGTCGCGATGGCGTTTCCCATTTTACAAGCTCTTCGTGGACATGCAGAGGGACTTGCAGCCTTTCGTAAACGACCGAATGCTGTCCTCGCCGGACAAGCGGTTTTCTTTGGTGTTTTACTAGCATCACTTGTTGTGCTTTTCTTCTTTAAATGCCCAGGTTATGTCATGGGGATTTTGTCTTTGGTTATGGCCTCTTTTGCGACATTCTTGACCATTCGCCTTGGTCTTGCGCTGGCATGGATTGAAGCACCTCCAATGATTACTCCACATCGAGGGACAATGCAATGAATCTCATTTCTTACTGTATGAATGTCCATCCAGGAGAGGATATCGCCTCAATCCGTCGTGCGATTTCGGACATTGCGATTCCTCTTCGTACGGCTTTTGAACATGGCGATGAAATGCCTCTAGGCTTGCGACTCAGTGCACATGCCGCACAGGAACTTCGTGTACCCGAAGCGCTTCGTTCATTCAATGCCTTTTTACAAGCCAATCGTCTTAAAGTGATGGGAATTAATGGCTTCCCTTATGGAGCATTTCATGGCGAAACGGTAAAGGAAAAGGTGTATTCTCCTGATTGGTCAACGGTCGAACGCCAAACCTATACCCATGATCTCTTCTATGCGGCAACGCGTTTGCCGATGGCTTATTTGGGAGAGAATCGCTTTAGCGTCTCGACCGTGCCACTGGGTTATGACAGAGAGCAAGGCATTACGGATGATTACCTTGAGAATATCTGTGATTTTGCATTGTTTCTTCGTAAACTTGAGGGTTTTACGGGGCGCCGCTTGTGTTTGGCATTAGAACCAGAGCCTGATTGCTTGCTAGATTCTTGTCAATCGGTAATCGATTTTTTTGAACGCCTTTGGTTACATCCAAATTGGAATTCTGCTTATCGCGATTTGGTTGGCATTTGCTTTGATACATGTCATTTTGCGGTAGGGTATGAAGATCCTCTTTGTTCTTTGCGTCATTTGGTTTCTTCGCGCATCCCTATTGCGCGAATACAAGTTTCTGCGGCATTAGAATACACTCCTTATGCGACTGCAGAAGACTTAATGCCATTTGTGGATGCTATTTATCTTCATCAAACAACGCGTCGTGAAAATGATGCATCGGTAACATGTTATCCCGATTTAACAACGACGATTTTGCCAGATCTTATTGGTTCGCGTGGTCGAATTCATTATCATGTCCCTCTCGTTTGGCAAGGGAATAGCCACATTGGCTCTACACGCAATGCGCTTACGCCTGCTTTTTGGCGATATGTTCGAGCGGGAGGGTGGCCGCTTGAAATTGAAACCTATACCTATAATATCCTCCCGAATACGGTTTGTCGTCGTACGCTTTCGGAGATGCTTTTTGAAGATATGTGTTGGGTAAGAAATCAACTTCGTCAAGTTTAAAGGTGTATTATGTCTCATTTTCTTATTACGGCTGGTCCCACACGAGAAGCCCTCGATCCAGTGCGTTTTATTTCCAATCGAAGCACGGGAAAAATGGGTTTTGCGCTTGCTGAAGCAGCTGCTGCTGCAGGACATCAAGTGACATTGATCGCAGGACCTGTGACATTAGCAACGCCTACGGGTGTAAAACGAATTGATATTGAATCAGCAAGAGACCTCCTCGCCGCGGTTGAACGCGAACTCCCCATCGCAGATATCTATATCTCCTCCGCTGCAATTGCTGACTGGCGACCTGAAACATATTCAGAGACGAAACTTAAAAAAGCTGAAATGGATGGCGTGATTCGTCTCGTTCGAAATCCAGATGTTTTGAAAACGATTCTACCACTTAAAGGGGATCGACTCTTTGTTGGGTTTGCTGCAGAAACTGGAAACCCCACGCAAGAAGCAACGCGAAAGTTGCGAGATAAGGGGCTCGATTTTATCGTAGCCAATGATGTTACTGCTCCAGGCGCAGGTTTTGCGGTTGATACCAATCAAGTAACACTTCTTTTCCCTAATGGAACATCCGAAACACTTCCGTTGATGTCTAAACGAGACGTTGCAGAGATTATTATTCAACGCATTGTAAGTCTGCAAGCCAAGCGTTAATCATTGTCCATTGTACTTCTTTTTATGTGTAATAGCATGTCCGCTGTTATGCCTTTTAGACTTGTGGATTGTCGTTAAATGGCTTGCTTTTAAGGGTGATTTTTGATATATTATTTGCTCTTAATTTCGCCGATGAAAGGATAATAAACATGGCAGAAGAAAAAATTATTGCAACCGTCAATGGTGATCCGATTCCTCAACAGGCCGTTGACTTTGAACTTCAGCGTTTAATTCATTTTTACAAGCAGCAGGGTATGCCGGATGCTCAAATCCAAATGCAGTTGGATGCCTTGCAGAGTCGTGCTCTTGAACAAGCCATTGGCACCAAGTTGCTCATTGATAATGCAAAGCAATTGGAAATCCCTGTGACGGGTGAAGAACTTGATGCACAGTTTGATACTTATATCGGTCAGTTTGGAGGTAATCGTGATGCACTTGTTAAGGCGATTGAAGCGCAAGGCATGACGGTTGAATCCTTTAAGGAAGAACTTCGCCAAGGCGCAATGATCAATAAGTTGGTGGATAAAGTTTGTGCCGATGTGCCGGAAGCAACAGAAGAACAAATCACCGAGCATTATAATCTTCACAAGGATGAATTCAAGCAGGATGAACAAGTCCTCGCGCAGCACATTTTGATTAAGCCTGAAAAGGATACGGATGAAGCAAAGGCTGCTGCAAAGGCAAAGCTTGAAGCAATCCGTGCACGCATTGTTTCGGGTGAAGCGACCTTTGATGCAGAAGCTGCTGAACACTCCGATTGTCCGAGCGGTAAGTCGAATGGTGGTTCGTTGGGTTGGTTTGGCAAGGGGATGATGGTGAAGCCTTTTGAAGATACGGCATTCACCATGCCGAAGAATGAAGTTTCTGAAATTCTTGAAACCCAATTTGGTTATCACATCATCTACAAGACGGATGAAAAGGCTGCTTCAACTCCAACGTTGGATGAACTCCACGATCAAATCAAGCATTTCCTCCATCACGCAAATCGTGGCCAAGCCCTTTCGGATTATGTGGCTGAATTGCGTGAAAAGGCAGACATCAAAATTAACTAATTGGTAAACTGTCTTTCAATCGCCGGCAGGGGCTTTTTCCTCTCGCCGGCTTTTTTAATCTATTGCTTTTCTTTTCTGGTAGGTCTTCGCTATGGATAATGAACGCTTTGTTGCTGATATTGCTGATGAATTAAAACTTTCTCCTCGTCAAGTTGCTGCGGTGATGAAACTTTTGGAGGAGGGGTGTACGGTTCCATTTATTGCACGCTATCGTAAAGAAGCACATGGGAATCTTGATGAAGTTCAAATCGGTAATATTCAAGAGCGCCTCACTTTCCATCGTGAACTTGAAGCGCGCCGTGAAACGATTCTCTCGTCAATTATTCAACAGGGTAAGTTGACGGATGAACTTAAAGCTCAAATCCTTGCGTGTAAAACGCGTACTGCGCTTGAGGATTTGTATTTGCCATACCGCCCGAAACGTCGCACGCGTGCAATGGTGGCTCGTGAACGAGGTCTTGACCCCTTGGCACAGCTTATTCTTGCTCAAGGGAATGAAGACCCCTCAACTGAAGCTGCTGCTTATGTAAATCCAGAAAAAGAAGTTGCTGATTCGCTTATGGCATTGCGTGGGGCGCGTGATATTGTTGCAGAAACAATTGCCGAAAATTCGGAAGTTCGTGGCTTCGCGCGTGCCTATTTAGCACAACATGGGATTGTGAAATCTGAAGTTGTCGATCCGCCTCCAAGTGCGCCAACAAAGTTTGAACAGTATTATGATTTTGAGGAACCTGTTGTTGCAATTCCATCGCATCGCTTCTTGGCGATTAAGCGAGGAGAAACAGAAGGCGTTTTGCGTTCTTCATTGTCGGTTGATTCTGCGCCGATTATTGCAAAAGCATTGGAGATTTTTAACCTTCGTGAAGGTTCCTCTTGGGCAAAGGAATTAAAGACAGCCGCTGAAGACGGTTATCGTCGTTTAATCGCTCCAAGTATTGAACTTGATGTTGCGGTTGAACTGAAACAAAAGTCGGATCGTGAAGCGGTTGAAGTTTTTGCAGAAAATCTTCGTCACCTTCTTTTACAAGCCCCATTAGGTGAAAGAGCTGTTATTGGTGTTGACCCAGGTATTCGTACGGGATGTAAATGTGTTGCGCTTGATGCAACGGGTAAGTTCTTGAAGAATGTCACCATTTATCCTTCGCAAGGTCAAATGAAAGAAGTGGAAGCGGCGGTTGAAATTTTAAAACTCGTTTCAGCTTTAAAGCCAACAGCAATTGCAGTGGGGAATGGTACTGCAGGTCGTGAAACAGAGGCGTTCGTTAGAAAGACTCTGAAGTCCGCACATCACTCGGATATCATTGTTGTTTCAGTGAGTGAATCGGGCGCTTCGGTTTATTCGGCAAGTGAAGTGGCACGAGATGAGTTCCCAGAACTTGACCTTACCGTGCGTGGCGCTATTTCAATTGGTCGCCGTTTGCAAGATCCACTTGCAGAACTTGTTAAGATTGATCCCAAGGCTATTGGTGTTGGACAATATCAACACGATGTGAATCAAACGCTTTTGGCAACCAAACTTGACGAAGTGGTTATTTCTTGTGTGAACCGTGTGGGTGTTGAATTAAACACCGCCTCCGCTCCACTTTTAACGCGTGTCTCTGGTATCGGTCCTGCATTGGCAAAGCGCATTGTTGAACATCGTAATACATACGGAGCTTTTCATTCGCGAGGCGACCTCTTAAAGGTCCCAGGCCTTGGAGCAAAGACCTTTGAACAATGTGCAGGCTTCTTGCGTATTCGTGAAAGTGAAAATCCTTTGGATCGTTCGGCGGTTCACCCAGAGCGGTATGAAGTCGTGCGTCAAATGGCTACGGATGCTGGACTTTCCGTGAGTGACCTCGTTGGAAATAGTTCGGCGGTTGCAAAGATTAAAGCGGCAGATTATGAAAGTGAAACGCTTGGCGCTTTAACTTTAAAGGATATCCTTGATGAATTGAAGAAGCCTGGTCGTGACCCGCGTGAAACCTTTACGCCGCCGGCGTTTCGTGAAGATGTTTGTACGATAGAAGATGTTCAACCAGGGATGAAACTTGAAGGTATTGTAACGAATGTAACCGCTTTTGGTGCGTTTGTGGATATTGGCGTTCATCAAGATGGGCTTGTTCATGTTTCCGAAATAGCAGATCGTTATGTGAAGGATCCCGCGGAGGTTGTGAAGGCGGGTGATCGTCTTTCGGTAACGGTTTTGGATGTGGATGTCGCACGCAAACGCATCTCGCTCTCTGCGCGTAAAAATGCTCGCCCAGAACGTATGCATGGCTCTCGCCCTTCGGGTGGTCAACGCGGAGGTTATTCTTCGCGACCACAATCCTCTTCGCGAGGCTTCTCAAATAATCCTTTTGCAGGACTTTAAGTGATGACTCCAACACTTTACCTTGCGCCTCTTCGTGGGGTTACAGGTTTGACTTTCCGTCAAGCCTTTGTTCAACACATGACGGGGCTCAACCTTGCGGTAGCACCGTTTATCGCAACAACACAAGGACCGAAGGTAAAGCCAGAGGTCCTTAAAAGTATTGATCCTACAATTCAACCCTCAGGTCTTCCTCTAGTCCCGCAAGTGATTGGGAAGTCGCCCGATCAACTCCGCGTGATGTTACGAGCGATGCAAGCCTTGGGTTATACGGATGTAGATTTAAACGCAGGGTGTCCTTGGCCTTTTGTAGCAAAGAAAGGACGAGGCTCTGGCTTGCTTAAAGATGAAAAAGTTCTTGCAGAAATGCTTGCCGCAGGTTGTGAAACCTTAGGGGAGGGGCATTTTTCAATTAAAGTTCGTCTTGGTTTAGAGGATAAAGAACTTCTTCTTAAACGCCTTGATACGATTCAATCATTTCCGCTTCGTGAAATTTGTGTCCATCCTCGCACGGCGAAGCAAATGTATGAGGGGGCCGTTGATTTGGATGCCTTTGCTCGCGTCGCGGAGCGTGTACGTCTGCCGCTTGTTTATAATGGTGATATCCGTACACTTGAAGATTTTCAACGCATTCATACGCGTTTCCCTCAAATCCAACGCTGGATGTTGGGCCGTGGGATTGTTGCGAATCCTTTTCTCGCGGAATCTATTCAACAAGGTACAGATACGCGTGACATGAATCGTTTTCTTGCTTGGCATGAAACGATTCTTCAAGGTTACGCAGAAACATCTTTTGGCGATCATTCTCTACTTGGTCATTTAAAAGAACTTTGGAGTTATCTTGCTCCGACCTTTCAAAATGGCGATCGACTTTGGGATAGTCTTAAGTTGACTCGTACCCGTCTTGAATTCACCCGTGTGCTCTCGCTTGCACATCTTCGTTGGAAGTAAATTTATAGCAGTTTTTAGGTATTTTTAGAAACAGCCGATTTGTACTTTGGAAATCGGCTGTTTTCAGTTTACAAATCGGTTGTTTTCAAGATGAATTCAATAGGCTTTGAAAAGATGAATTATAAACAGTTTGTTAACGTGTGTTAAAGTGAGAGCTTAGAATAAAAAAATCCCCGAGAAGCCTCGGGGATTTTTGTTCCATTGAGAGAGACAATGACTTACATCATGCCACCCATGCCAGGGTCAGGCATTGCAGGAGCAGTCTTGGGCTCAGGAATTTCTGTGACCATGCATTCGGTGGTGAGAAGGAGACCTGCGATAGAGGCGGCGTTCTGAAGTGCAGAACGGGTCACCTTAGCGGGGTCAAGGACACCAGCCTTGATGAGGTCGACGAATTCGCCTGTTGCAACGTTGTAACCATTGCTACCTTCAGCGCACTTCACCTTTTCAACGATGAGAGCAGCTTCGAGACCTGCATTGGAAACGAGCTGACGGAGAGGAGCTTCCATTGCACGGCCGAGGATTTCAGCGCCGATGCGTTCATCGCCAGCGAGGGTTGCTGCACAATCTTCCACAGCCTTCTGGCAACGGAGGAGAGCAACACCACCACCAGGGACAACGCCTTCTTCCACAGCTGCACGGGTTGCGTGAAGAGCATCGTCAACACGATCCTTCTTTTCCTTCATCGCAGCTTCGGTCTGTGCGCCGACTTTGATGACAGCGACACCGCCAGCGAGCTTAGCGAGGCGTTCCTGAAGCTTTTCACGATCATAGTCAGAAGTGGTGGTGTCAATCTGATGCTTGATTTCAGCAACGCGACCTTGGATTTCAGAGGTCTTACCAGCGCCTTCCACAATGGTGGTTGATTCCTTGTCAATGGTGATACGCTTTGCCTTGCCGAGCTGATCAAGGGTAACAGAGTCAAGCTTGATGCCGAGATCTTCAGAGATGACTTGGCCGCCGGTGAGGATGGCGATATCCTTGAGCATTTCTTTACGACGATCGCCGAAGCCAGGAGCCTTCACTGCGCAAATCTGCAAGTTGCCACGGAGGCGGTTCACAACGAGGGTTGCGAGAGCTTCACCTTCAACATCTTCAGCGATGATGAGGAGGGGGTGACCGCTCTTTGCTACGCCCTGAAGGACGGGAAGCATATCGTTGAGGTTGGAGATCTTCTTTTCGTAGATGAGGATATAGGGGCTATCGAGGATACATTCCATGCTTTCAGCTGCGGTCACGAAATAGGGGGAGAGGTAGCCCTTGTCGAACTGCATACCTTCGACAACGTCAGAAATGGTTTCGGTGGTCTTGCCATCTTCAACTGTGATGGTGCCGTCTTTGCCGACTTTATCCATCGCATCAGCGATGATGGTGCCGATTTCAATGTCACCATTTGCGGAGATGGTAGCAACCTGAGCGACTTCGTCAGAAGTGGAAACCTTCTTGGAGAGGCCCGCGATAGCTTCAACAGCAGCGGCAGCGGCCTTGTCGATGCCACGCTTCACGGCCTGAGGATTAGCACCAGCGGTGACATTCTTCAACCCTTCACGATAGATTGCTTCGCCGAGAATGGTTGCTGTGGTGGTACCGTCACCAGCGATATCGTTGGTCTTGGAAGCTACTTCACGCACCATCTGTGCGCCCATATTTTCGAAAGGATCGGGAAGCTCAACTTCCTTTGCGACGGTCACACCGTCCTTGGTGATCTGGGGGGAGCCGAACTTCTTGTCGATGATAACATTACGACCGCAGGGACCGAGGGTGGTAGCCACTGCCTTGGCGAGTTTGCTCACGCCGTTAAGAATAGCTTGGCGTGCATCGCTTTCATACTTCATTTGCTTAGCAGACATTGTTGAAATCCTTTATTTAGAAATAATTTAAAAATGATTAACCGAGGATGCCGAGAAGGTCGTCCGAACGAACGAGCTGGTAGGTTGTGCCATCCAACTTCACTTCAGTGCCACCATATTTCGGCAAGAGAACGACATCGCCGACCTTGACGTCAAACGGCATTTCCTTGCCATCTTTATCACGCTTAATGCCGAGCGCAATAACGGTACCTTCCATCGGCTTTTCCTTTGCCGTGTCAGGGATGATGATGCCACCACGGGTGACTTCTTTTTCTTCGTTCGGGAGGACGAGCACGCGGTCGCCAAGAGGACGAATTGCGGGAGTATTAGCCATATTCATTTCCTTTTTCTTTAATAAATTGTTGTGTTAGGATTCCCGTGTGCACGAGGCACACGGGAGCGAAAAATTAGTTCATCTTGAAATCAGCATCAACGACATTGTCATCTTGCTTCTTTTCTGCTTCAGGCGTGGGACCTTCTGCACCCGGAGCCGCGCCAGCGCCAGCACCATCCTGCTGATACATTGCAGCGCCAGCGGTCTGGAGGATCTGCACAAGCGCATCCTGCTTCGCCTTGATGGCTACATTATCGGTGCCAGCGAGAGCATCCTTGAGTTCCTTGATCGCCGTTTCAATCTGCGTCTTGGTTTCTGCAGGAATCTTATCGCCATTTTCCTTGAGCATCTTTTCAGCCTGATACGCCATTTGTTCTGCTTGGTTGCGGGTTTCGATAGCGCTCTTGCGTTCTTCGTCTTCCTTCGCGTAACGTTCTGCGTCTTCACGCATCTTTTCGATTTCGTCCTTGGAGAGACCCGAAGAAGCCGTGATTGTGATCTTCTGTTCCTTGCCCGTGCCCTTATCCTTAGCAGTCACATTGAGGATGCCGTTAGGGTCGATATCAAAAGTCACTTCGATTTGTGGCACGCCACGAGGTGCTGGAGGAATACCTTCGAGGTTGAAACGACCGAGCAACTTGTTATCTGCGGCCATCTTACGTTCACCCTGGCAAATCTTGATTTCCACGCCGGGCTGATTGTCAACCGCCGTCGAGAAGACTTCAGACTTCTTACAAGGAATCGTGGTGTTACGATCAATCAACGGAGTAGCAATGCCACCCAAGGTTTCAATCGAGAGTGTAAGCGGGGTCACGTCAAGCAAGAGCACATCCTTCACTTCACCCTTCAAGATACCGCCCTGAATAGCAGCGCCCATTGCAACGACTTCGTCAGGGTTCACGCCCTTGTGGGGTTCCTTGCCGAAAATTTCCTTTGCCTTTTCCTGGAGGCGAGGCATACGGGTCTGACCACCAACGAGAACGACTTCGTCAACCGAGGAGATGCCCGCATCTTCCATACACTTACGGCAAGGCATAACGGTGCGTTCCACCAAGCTATCAGCGAGCTGTTCGAGCTTTGCACGAGAGAGGGATTCGGTCAAGTGCTTAGGACCTGTAGCATCCATCGTGATGAAGGGGAGATTGATATCGCTCGTCTGAGCGCTGGAGAGTTCAACCTTCGCCTTTTCTGCAGCTTCCTTAATACGTTGAATGGCTTGGTTGTCCTTAGAGAGGTCAATGCCAGTCTGAGCCTTGAAGGAATCAAAGAGCCACTGCATGATGGCCTGGTCAACATCGTCACCGCCGAGCTGAGTATCGCCATTGGTCGCCTTCACTTCGAAAACACCGTCGCCGATATCGAGCACGGAGATATCAAACGTACCACCGCCGAAGTCATAAACAGCAATCTTTTCATCGCTCTTCTTATCCAAACCATAAGCCAACGAAGCTGCTGTAGGTTCATTGATAATACGGAGCACTTCGAGACCTGCAATCTTACCTGCGTCCTTCGTAGCCTGACGCTGAGAGTCATTGAAGTATGCCGGAACCGTAATGATGGCCTGCGTGATAGGCTCACCCAAACGCATTTCAGCGTCAGCCTTCAACTTTGCCAAAATCATAGCAGAGATTTCGGGCGGAGAATAAGTCTTATCGCCGACCTTAATTGCAGCGTCACCATTTGCCGCACGGGTAACTTCATAAGGAACCATTGCGATTTCCTTCTGCATTTCATCAAACTTGCGACCCATGAAACGCTTCACAGAATAAATTGTACCTTTTGGATTCATCACGGCCTGACGCTTTGCAGGCAAGCCAACCAAACGTTCACCATTTGCAGCAAAGGCCACGATCGAGGGCGTCGTGCGCTGACCTTCTGCATTTTCCAACACACGTGCTTCGCCACCTTCCATGATTGCCATGCAAGAATTGGTCGTACCCAAGTCAATACCAAGAACTTTACTCATTGTATTTTCCTTTCTTTAAAAGTCTTTTTAAGACCCGGCCTCTACGCGAGACCTTTTATTAAAAATCGTATGATTGCCAACCGTCGGCAACATCGAATCTTCACATCCCTATAATGCAAGAGGCGTGCCAAAATAAATAAAAGTTCTTAAAAACCTTTTTTTACATAAACTGTGCCATATTTGGCATACTCTTATGACACGCCATCGTGCCATTTGCCATGTCATTTGTCATACACATATTTAATTTTTAATCTTTGCATATTTCGTTGGAACTAGAGTGTATTGTAATTTTAGATATGGAATCAAACCTAGATTTATTGACGAAATGATGGTCATAAAGGTTATTAAAAAATAAAAAAGCATGTTTTTTTATTGACACATACCTTAAAAAAGAATTATAATAGCCGCGTGACGCGAGGTGTAAACCTTGGAACGTCACATGAAACACAAAAGCGAAAGGAATACAACAATGAAAAAAATGCTTACACTTGCTGGTGTTGCTCTTGCTCTTATGACAGGTTGCATTTCGGCAAATACAAGTGATGGTGCTAAGGCCGTTGAATTCTCCGTTGAAAAAGCCTATACCGCAGATGTTGAAGTCCAGGAAGCTGCTGTGAGTGCAGACGCAACTGTGAACTGCCTCTTTGGCTTTATCACTTGGGGTGTCTCTGGATATGCAGATGAAGCCTTTAAGACAGCAAATCCAGGTCTCAGTCTCCTTAAGGATCCCAACACCGTTGCTAAGCAAGGTGCTGTTTATAATGCCTGCGAAGAGAAGAAAGCCGACTACTTGCTCGGTGCAACTTATCGTATTGATACCGAAGACTATTTTGTTTTCAAGAAGATTAAGTGCACCGCCACTGGCTATCCTGCAACCGTTAAGGGTGTGAAGGAAGTCAAGTAAGTCAAACGACTTTAAATTAATTCAAAAACAGCGTATCCTGATGGCATGCGCTGTTTTTTTATTTCATCCTCCAAATCCAAGACTCAAGTGTTTGTTGGATTTGGCATAAAGGGTATGTTTTTAATTGAAAATACGATAATTTTTAGAGGAGTAAACTACTTACTATATGTGACTTATATGTAATCGTTTTATCTTGTGGTTCAGTTGATATTTTAAATAAGATGGGTAAATCTCTGAAACAAAACAAGTGAAGGTGTTTCGTTAAGGCATCGAGCCCTTGTTCTCTTAGTAAATAAAAATTTAAATTATAAGGTTTTCCCAATTTCA
>JAUNQZ010000150.1 GCA_030535915.1 bacterium | reverse complement strand
ATGTGCGCAACGACTCTATTATATCGCAATCCAACGAGGCCCTACCCGCAGCATACATCTTCATGCAAGAACAGGGCATCGACCGCTCACACCTCTTTGAAGGCCTCAAAACCGCCAACGACAGCACACAAACCGAAGAGGAGTGAGTGCTCTAATCACTCAACGTTAATCACTAAAAAAACAATACCTATTCACTCCTGTGCCGAACCTTTTTCATAGCACTTTGTTATAATATCAAACAAGGCAAGCAACAGTATAGCGATACAACGCAGCCTTGTGACTTAAATATGGCACTACAATGCAATAATGATATTCTTGTTTTTTGTGTGTTTCATTGGTATTATTGTCCTTATCTCATCCTGCACAGGAGAATGATAAGATTCCTCTTTCTTGTTTTTGATATGAAAAGGCTGTATCGCGAGATACGGTCTTTTTGTTTGTGCTACCCTCCACAAAATTCTCAAATTCCCTCTACAAAATTCTCAATTCTCATCCACCCAACAACCACTAAACAACTATAAATCAATCTATGACATCATTTTAAAAAGGCTACCCGAACCACACAAGGGTCGGGCAGCCTCCAGAAGCATTATGAAAAGAAATTGATTATTTGCGATAGTCGGCAAGTTGCTCGGCTGTATAGCTGTCGATAAAGGCAGCATGCTTGGCAACTTCGGCCTCGCCCATGTTGATATATACGCGAGCCGATTGGGCAAACTTGGCGTTGCGAGTAGTGTCGAGCAGCAACAAGTGACCCATAATCACATTACCTGCCATCTCTACCAGGCGGCGGGCCATAAAGTCTATCAACTCGTTGTTTTTGGTAGCAGTTACCTTCTCTACGGCAGCGGCATACTTCTCACGCATGGCCACAAGACGCTCACGCAAGGGCAACAGGTCGGCACTTATCTCGGCTGTCTCATACTCCATAATCTTGTTGAGGTAGGTACCTGTAGTGACGTGGCGTATGGCTGCAACAACTTGCAACTGGGTAGTACCCTCGTAGATCGAAGTGATGCGGGCATCGCGATAGATACGCTCGCAAGCATAGTCTTTCATAAAACCCGAACCGCCATGCACTTGCACACAGTCGTAGGCATTTTGGTTGCAATATTCGCTCGACATACCTTTGGCAAGGGGTGTGAAAGCATCGGCAAGTTTTTGGAACGCCTTCATCTCGGCACGTTCCTCATCTTCGAGCATACGCTCTTTGGCTATATCTTCCCAATTCTTATAGAGATCGACAAAGCGAGTTGTTTCGTACAACAGCGAGCGAGAGGCATCGAGCTTGGCCTTCATTACCGAAAGCATCTCATATACAGCGGGGAACTCGATAATGGCTTTGCCAAACTGCTTGCGATCTTGGGCATAGGCAAGAGCCTCGCGATAGGCGGCCTCCGACACACCTACCGACTGAGCGGCGATACCCAGACGGGCGCCGTTCATCAGTGCCATAACGTACTTGATAAGACCCAACTTGCGGCTGCCACACAACTCGGCGCGAGCATTCTTGAATACCAATTCGCAAGTAGGCGAGCCCTTGATACCCATCTTATTCTCGATGCGACGTACTGTTACACCGCCATCGTTCTTGTCGTAGATAAACATCGACAGGCCGCGACCGTCTTTGGTACCCTCTTCCGAGCGGGCCAAAACGAGTGCAATATCGCCGTCGCCGTTGGTAATGAAGCGTTTCACACCATTGAGGTACCAATATCCATCGGCTTCGTTGTAAGTTGCTTTGAGCATTACGGCTTGGAGGTCACTACCGGCATCGGGCTCGGTAAGGTCCATGGCCATTGTTTCACCGGCACACACGCGAGGCAGGAACTTCTCCTTTTGCTCCTCGCTGGCAAATTCATATATTGTTTCGGCACAGTCTTGCAAGCCCCAAATGTTTACAAAACCGGCATCGGCACGACTCACCATATCGGCAGCCATGATATAGGGAACAAGCGAGAAATTCAAGCCGTTGTAGCGACGGGGAATAGAGATACCCATCAAGCCTGCCTTTACAAGAGCATCCAAGTTGCGTTGAGTACCCTCGGCATATACCACTCGGCCATCTACCACGTGCGGACCTTCGTGGTCTACACTCTCGGCATTGGCGGCTACGATTTCTCCCGATATTTCACCTGCAATTTCCAACACCTTCTCGTAACTATCCAATGCATCCTCATAGTTGAAGGGTGCATAGTCATACTTCTCGGCATCGGCATAGTTGCGTTCTCTCATTGCCACCAACTTCTCCATGAGTGGGTGGGTCAAGTGATGTCTTAAATCACTGTTATCTAAATAAAAGTTCGACATATATTCAGTTTTATCGCAGTCGGTTATTATTTCGAATTTTTCTTGTAGTATTTGATGAGCTTGGGAATTATATCCTCAAC
>JAUNQZ010000058.1 GCA_030535915.1 bacterium | reverse complement strand
GTTTGCTGATATTTCCGTTCGCTAGGGGCTTCGCCCACGGAAATACAGCAACCCTGTGGCGGCTCGCTGCGCTCGATTTATTAAACCACGAAATACATGAATAGCGAAAGCCCGCAGAAGGACGAAGTCCGTACGAGGAGCATTGAGTCTATCGGACGAGCTTGCCGAGTCAAGGAGCAACGCGACTGGCAAATACACGAAAAATGTTTTGGATGCGGCTCGCTTCGCTCGGGAAATAAACCGCAAGGAACGCTAGAGGGAGGTGCTCACTATAAAATCCATGAGGTGCGTTAGCACTGCGAAATCAATTCCTCATTCCTCCTTCCGCATTCCTCATTCGAGCGAAGCGAGGTACCCCTAGCGGTCCTCGCGTTTAAAAAAGCAGAGGGGAGTGTTTAAGCCTTAGACGAGGAGGATGTCGTTGTTAAAGAAGGCGTTGGAGGGGGAAGAATGATCGCTTGTGGCGGGGGGCTCGGGGCGATAGTTCTTGAGGATCGTGGACCATCCTTCGAGGGTGTTGACGAATTGTTCAGCGAGCGCAATGAAGGCGTTTGCATCTAGGAGTTGAAGCGGGAGGACTTGGCAGAGGATAATGTTGCCAGTGTCTGGATCTAGGGAGAAGGTGGCGCCGTTGGTATTTTTAAAGAGATATTGTGATTGAAGAAGGAAACCATAGACTTCCGTTGTAGGGGGAAGGCCAAGATCTCCCAGAAAGGCGACTTGATTGTTTTCAGAGAGATTTATAATTGTAAATTTTAAGTCGTCAATTTCAAATGGGTAAATGCCCTCCTCGTTGATTTCATTGTCGAGGCCAAGGCGTGTGTTAAATGTTTGGATTAATTCGTGGAAGTCCATTTTATTCGCGTCCTTCAATCGCTTTCATTTCTTACTTTTGTAAAAATTATTTGTAGATAATAGTATAAAACATGCATAAGGTCAAATCTTTTCTAACGCCCCTCCCCTCTCGCTCCAAAGGTGCTCTTTCCTCGCGCGTATGAGATGGAGGTGTATCCATTAATACAATAAAACCCCGAGTGTTGGGCTCGGGGGGTGTGTTTATTAGGGTCGCTTACTTTTTGATTTGGGGTTGGCGACGATGTTTGGGAGGTGTGGTGTTGACACCATCGCATTTTTCCCAAAGGTCAATCTCTTTCGAGGCCCAAGGTAAGGCCGATAATGTGCAGCCTTCGGGGGAGTTAAGAGGAACTTTACGAACAACATTGTCTTCGTCGTCATAGATTACGAAGTAGGTGTATTCGGAGTAGTCGTCATTGCACATTTCGATGATTGTACCAGGGATTTCCCAGAGGAAGAAGGTCCAAGAGTCTAAGAAGCTATGGATGTGAATACGGGCAATCTTCCAGCCAACAGGGGTGCCATCGATGAATTGAATTTGCTCGATGTATTCCTTATTGTCAGCGCTCATACCAGTAGCGATGGGTGCGCCATAGGTGCGATCCACTCGCTCTTGGGACATCCCTGCAACGAGGCGCTCTGGAGAACGCTCAACGGGAAGTGTGGAGGACATGATAATCGCACATCCAGAGAATGAACAGCACATTACGCCGGCAGCAACACAACCTAAAAAACGAGACCAAAAATGTTTCATTTGTAAACCTTTCTTTTTTGTTCTATATGTGCCATTCATCCATTGAATCACACATTCTACTCACAGTGTATCAAAGTCACCCCTTGATGGACAAGCGAAATGTTTATCTATGGTTTGTAAATAGGAGGGGAACAATGAATTAAAAGATAATGTCGCCCCACCTCTTTTAGCGGTGGGGGTGTTGTCGACGGGTTCGCGGTTTAAATGTCTGAAGTCTAAGCCCACGCGGCGTTTGAGCGCCCCTCTCCCCAAAGGGGCGATGTAAGGCTGTGGCTCTAGGAGCCTGTCGCACGAAAGATTACTGGACCAAAAATCGGTCTAAAAGGCCTAAAAACTTCCGCTTTTTCAGTCATTTACCCCGGTAAACTCCTTCAAAAGTGTCGCTTTTAACCCTTTTATCCTCGATTTTGGTCTCTACCGTAACTTCGCGCGACAGACTCCTAGCGCGAATATGAGGTGCGTTAGCACTGCGAAATCAATTCCTCATTCCTCCTTCCGCATTCCTCATTCGAGCGCAGCGAGGCAGCAGCCTTATCATCGAACCCTCTCGCGGTCCTAGCGGTTAAAAAAAGCTTCGTCGGTGCTGGCGGGTGTGGTGTTAAAAAATGACGCAGGTGGTGGTGGGTATTGAGAGGTTGGGGTAAAAAACACACCTTGGGAAGGTTGATTTTCAAAGACTTATTATAAATATGTAAAAAAACTTCTTGACGAACGTTTAGATGCACGTTTATAATAGGGACAATCTTTTCGCAAAAAAGAGGAAGTTTTATTTTTATACAAAAAAGGAAATGCTATGAAAAAACTCCTTACACTTGCTCTCGCTGTGCTCGGCTTCACTGCAGCACAGGCGATAACGTTCAATTGGACTGCGACATTAACAAATGGTTCTGGCGATGCCGAGAAGCCTGGTTGGTGTGGTATTATTGTCGCTGAAGGTTTGCTTGATCGTACTACATTTGGTGACTTCAAGTCGTATTTGAGTGATAGTCCTCATCTTACTGGTTCTTACTCATATACGGATACAATGCCGTTTGCTGAAGTGGATAAGGTTGTAATGAATGGAGAAACTGCTACCTATGCTGAACTTAAAGGTTCTACTACAGGTTATAATTTTACCTCGTCTGTGGATGTTACAGGATTGGATTCTATCACATTCTTTTACTTTAATGAAAGTTGGGGGTTCGGACAGGTTATTCAAGTAGATGGACTTGGTGACATTGATGAAGATATTACATACAATTTAGGCACGTGGAGTTATTCTAAATCTTATAATTCACAAACAGACACAAGTTTGGCTTACACCGTTCCTGAACCGACGGTGTTGGCGTTGTTGGCGCTTGGTGTGGCGGGTGTTGCATTGAAGCGTAAAAAAGTGGTTGCTTAATTGAAGCGAACTTTTTGAAAAAAGGCTCTCGGTGGACCGAGAGCCTTTTTTTAATGATGAATTATGAATTACGAATTATGAATTGAATTGCGCAGAGGTGCAAAAATCAATTCCGCATTCCGCATTAGTTGAGGAGGGAGTGGATGGGGGCGGGGATGTGTCCGCCGTGTGCGACGAAGGCTTCTTGACCATCGGGGCAGCGGGGGGCGACGACGGTGCCACCGCCAAAGAGTCCACCGAAGTCGAAGTAGTCACCAACTTTAGCACCGGGTACAGGAATGACACGCACACCGGTTGTTTTACGCGCACTGACACCGATGGCACATTCGTCCAGAATAATACCAGCGAGGGTGGAGGCGGCGATGTCTCCGGGGAGCATAATCATATCGAGACCCACCGAGCAGACACTGGTCATGCCTTCGAGTTTCTCAAGGCAGAGGGTGCCATCGGTGAGGGCGAGTTCTAAGGCGTGGTCTTCCATTGGAGGAATGAATGCACCCGAGAGACCACCGACGGAGGAAGAAGCGAAGGCGCCACCTTTTTTCACAGCGTCATTGAGCATCATCACGGCGGCGATGGTGCCAGGGCAGCCAATTTTCTTGATGCCCATGGCTTGGTAGATTTCACCCACCGAGTCGCCGACTTTTGGCGTTGGTGCGAGGGAGAGGTCGAGGACACCAAAGGGAACGCCGAGTTTCTTCGCGACTTGGCGACCGATTAATTCACCGGTACGGGTGACGCGATAGGTGGTGTGTTTGATTTCTTCAGCGATTTCATCGAGGGTGACATTGGGGTCTGCCGCGATGAGTTTTTCAATGGCACGCTTCACCACGCCAGGACCCGAAACACCCGCATTGATGACGACATCGGGTTCACCCGGACCTAAGAGGGTGCCTGCCATGAAGGGGTTGTCTTCCGTGATATTTGCGAAGACCACCATCTTTGCGCAGCCGAAGCCATTCATAAAGGCGGTTGCTTGGGAGACCTTGAGCATGGTTTCTGCAACGAGGTTCACCGCGTCAACATTGATACCCGCACGGGTGGTGCCGACATTCACCGACGAGCAGACGTGAGATGTTTCCGCCAATGCACGCGGGAGGGATTCAATCAAGGTGCGTTCACCCGGGGTGATGCCTTTATGAACGAGAGCAGAGAAACCGCCGAGGAGGTCGACGCCGAGCTCTATGGCGGCTTTATCGAGCGCCTTGCAGAGTTCTACCGCGGTATCGACGGTGTGACCTTCGAGGAGGATTGACGCTGGAGAAATCGAGATCCGTTTGTTCACGACATTCACACCGTAGAGGGTGGTTGCGTCGTTACAGGTTTTCACCAGGTCCTTTGCCACGGTCATGATGCGATCATAGACGGCGGTGCAAAGTGCTTTAGGATCAGGGTTTGCACAGCGGTTGAGGTTAATCCCCATGGTGCAGGTACGGACATCGAGATTTTCCTCGTTGACCATACGCAAGGTTGCGAGAACGGCTTGGTTGTTTAACATCGGTTTACTCCATGGTTAACGATTTGATGGGAGCGACTTCACCCGTTGCCTTAAAAATATCTTCGTGGCAAATCTGCGCGGAGAAGTCGATTTCGTTCATCAACTTTTTGAATGCCATTTGGGTGGCTTTGAGGTCGGTGCAGGGTGCACGGAAAGTTGCATACGCAACATGCGTGACATAGTCTCCATCAAAAACCGTTGACCAATCTTCAATATTGATATTATGTGTTGCCATGAAATCAGAGATGCGGTACATCACGCCGGGGCGGTCCACACCGCTCGCAATCATGACATAACGCGGACCCACGGTCAACATCGCCTTGCGGATTTTTCCCGGGTCGGTCATGATGGAGAGTTCGGCGCCTTGCGGTAAGACCGTACGAAGCGCATCGTGCAAAGGGGTCCCCACGTCTTCTTTATGTTCGGTGACGAAGATGAGCGAGAAGAAGCCACTCACGATCGTTTGGCGCATTTCCGAAATATAGCCATTTAAATCAAAGACCGTCTTTGCGATATCGCGTGTTAATCCAACACGGTCTGGGGTGATGACGGAAATTAAGTAAGTATGTTTTGTATCCATTGTTTGCTTTTTACTCCAAATCAACAAAGGCTTCGTGTGAGCTTTAGGCACGAAGGTGTTCAGCCAATGCTTGTAATTCCTCCATGGTCGGCTTGGGGTCTAAGGGTTGCCAAGTTAATGGCACGCCTTCGTAGCATGGCACGAGGTGGAAGTGCACATGGAAGACCGTTTGTCCAGCGATGGGAGCATTGTTCTGTTGGATGACCATCCCATCACAGCCCAGTTTGCGTTTCAACAAGCAAGCGGTGCGTTGGAGGGCGGGCATCATCCCCGCGAGTTCTTCCGGGGGTAAATGAAAGATTTCCTTTGCGTGGAATTTTGGCACCACAAGGGTGTGGCCACGTTGGAAAGGATTGATATCCAAAAAGGCGTAGGCGTGTTCGTCTTCGAAGACCTTCAGCGAAGGAATCTCTTGGCGAATAATTTTACAAAAGAGACAATCGTCCATTGTTTTCTCTCCTGGTCCGGTGATTAAAGTTTACGAAGGGGTTTTTCAAGGGTGCCGCGGAAGTCGTTGACATCGGCGATGCCATGTGCGTCGAGCCAGGCTTCCATTTCTTCCAAAATCTTGATGGGGGCACACGGATCCATAAAGGTTGCCGTACCCACCGCCACTGCGGTGGCACCCACGAGGATGAAGTCGAGGGCATCCTTTGCTGTGAAGACGCCACCCATCGCGAGCAAGGGGACCTCTGCGACTTGCGCTGCTTCATAGACATGCTTCACTGCGATGGGATGAATCCCCGCACCCGAAAGTCCACCAAAGGTATTGGCTAAAATTGGACGACGTGTTTCAATATCCACCGCCATTGCAGGGACGGTATTGATTAAGGCGACTGCATTGGCGCCAGCCGCTTGTGCTGCACGTACGAAAGGTTTGACGTCTGGGACGTTCGGAGCGAGTTTTGGCATGATCGGCAATGGGGTTGCTGCACGTACTGCACGCACGACCTCGGTGAAGGTATCGACCTGTGTACCGAAGCTCGCCCCACCCTCTTTCACATTCGGACAAGAGACATTGATTTCAAGACCGATCACACCCTCCACGCCCGTGAAAGCGGCGGCGACTTCTGCATATTCGTCAATGGAGGTGCCCCAGATATTCACGATGGTCGGCGCGTTGTGTTCGACGAGGAAAGGCATATCATCGCGGATGAATGCTTCCACGCCTGGCCCCTGCAAGCCAATTGCATTAATCATGCCGCCGGGAACCTCTGCGTGACGCGGTAAGGGATTTCCCTGCCACGGACACGCACGGATGCCTTTGACGGTGATGGCGCCCAAACGCGAGAGATCAAAGAACTGTGCATACTCTTGCCCATAAGCAAAGGTCCCCGAAGCGACCGTTATGGGATTTTTCATCTGCATCCCACCGAGATTAACTGCCATCTTTGCCATCGCTCTACCTCCTCTTTGTGCGATTAGTTACGCGCTTCACGCTTTGCGAAACGATCCAACACGCCATTTACGAAAGCACCCGATTCGGCGTTGGAGAAATACTTTGCCAAATCCACCGCTTCGTTAATCACGACAGGTGCGGGGGTCTTTAAGGTGCGAATTTCATAGAAAGCCAAACGCAAGACGCAACGTTCGATGACGCCCAAGCGCTGGAGGCTCCAATTTTCGCAGTAGGTTGCAATCAACGCATCAAGGTCGTCGATATTCTTTAAGACGCCACGCACGATGGCTTCCGCGAACTCACGCACCGCGGAGGTTGCAAGACGTTCGCTGGGTTGAAGGGTACGTTCCATTTCGTCGAGGTCGTTATCTTCTTTACCCTTTGCTTCCTGTGCGAAGCTCCACTGCTGTTCCCAGAAGTGGTTGAGAATCTTCTCTGCGTCGACGAACGGGTTCAGGTCCGCCTGGACAATCATTTGCAAGGCCCATTCGCGACCATTACGACGTTTACTTGTGGGAGCATCCATGCTTTACCTCCAACTTTCTCTTGCGATTACAACTGACGCAACACATTCACCGCTTCGATTGCAGCGCAAACCGTATCGAAGCCCTTGTTGCCGGCTTTCGAACCCGAGCGTTCCACCGCTTGATCCAAGTTATGTGCACACACGATGCCATTGAGGACGGGAAGGCCAGCGTCTAAACCGATTTGACAAAGGGCACGCGCGACCGAGGTGTTAATCAACATCGCATGATCCGTCGCGCCATCAATCACGGCACCCAAGGCTACGATGGCATCCACCGTACCCGACGCCGCAAGTTTCTTTGCAGCGAGAGGGATTTCGTTAGCGCCCGGCACGCGAACCACCCACATGTCCTCTTCAGCGACGCCATGACGCACGGCAGCATCCTGTGCGCCCTTTAAGAGTTCTTCTGTAAAAATCGAATTGAAGCGGCTCACAACAAACCCAAGCTTCATTCCCTTTGCAACCAAATCACCAGTAATCTCTTTCATCTCAAACCTTCTTTCTTAAACTTCACTTGCATTAAATGAGGTGACCCATTTTCTCACGCTTTGTGTCGAGATAATGTGCATTGTGCGGACCGGCGTGAGCGATGATGGCTTCACGCGCAACGACTTCAAGACCATATCCCGAAAGTCCGACAACCTTCTGTGGGTTATTCGTCAAGAGACGCAAACGCGAAATGCCAAGGGCAGACAAAATCTGTGCCCCAATGCCATAATCACGCAAATCAGGCGCGAAGCCCAACTTTACATTTGCCTCGACGGTATCACAGCCTTGTTCTTGTAAACGATAAGCGTGCAATTTATTGGCGAGACCAATGCCACGCCCTTCTTGACGCATGTAGAGGAGGCACCCGCGACCTTCGTCTGCAATCTGTTTCATCGCCGAATGTAATTGCCAACCGCAATCACAACGCGCACTGCCAAAGACATCGCCTGTAAAGCATTCGCTATGCACACGCACCAAGGGCGCATTTGAGGCATCGGTTGACGTTAAGTCCCCCATTGTGAGCGCGAGATGTTCTAACCCATCCAAACGACTGCGGAACATCGTCAGCTTGAACATGCCAAATTCGGTCGGTAAGTCCACGGTCTCAACGCGTTCAATCAACGATTCATGTGATTGACGATAAGCAATGAGTTTTGCAACCGAACACATCTTGAGGTTGTGCTTCTTTGCGAAGTCGATTAAATCCGGCAAGCGTGCCATTGTGCCATCTTCACGGGTGATTTCACAGCAAATGCCCGCCGCCTTAAAGCCCGCCAAGCGCGCCAAGTCAACCGTTGCCTCCGTGTGACCCGCACGTACGAGCACGCCACCTTCGCGCGCACGCAAAGGGAAAAGGTGTCCTGGAGAAACAATATCTTCACGCTTGACACCTGCATCCACCAACAAGTGAATCGCCTTACAGCGGTCTTCGGCAGAAATCCCTGTTGTCACCCCTGTATGGCGAGCGCCATCGATACTCAATGTGAATGCCGTAGCGAATGCATCGCCACGATTCACACTCGGCGCTAAGCCAATGCCTAATTGATCTAAAATCTCACCCGAACAAGGCGCACACAATAATCCGCGTGCTTCGCGAATGCAAAAATTGACATCCTCGGGTTTCACACATTCAGCGACCATAATCAAGTCGCCTTCGTTTTCACGACCTTCATCATCCGTGATAACGACGAATTTTCCAGCGCGTAATTCTGCTAAGCAATCCTCTACAGAATCAAATGTGAACGCTTCAGCCATTTTCCGGCTCCATTATAAAAGGCTCTAAACGCAAGGTTTACAACCGTTTGTACCTTCTTCCATCCGGACTTTAACCGTCGGCAACGGAATCTCACCGCTTCAACCCGCAACCACCCAGTCGCACGCTTGTGGGCTCTCACCACCGATTCGAGAATTACACTCGACCTTGAAAGTAAGCACACATTATATCAAAAAATCCTCCGTAAAACCGTAAAAAATTGCATCCTAATATATATTTATAAAAAACCTCATTCCTCTCAACTGAGGAACGAGGCCTTTTTTCAATGCCAATGTTTCCGTTGCTTCGTTTGTTTTTGGTGGGCTTAATGGTCGTGTGTACTTTCACCGTGCCACGGTTCTGCTGCAGGTGGGGTGATTTGTCCCGAGACCACACGCTGACGCACCACCTCAGAGAGTAAAATCGTAGCCGCTGCAGAGACATTCAAACTATCCGCAATTCCCAACATCGGAATGCGTACGCGTAAGCCCGCATCATTCATGAAGATATCCGTCAGACCATACTGTTCACTGCCAAGACAAAGCGCCACGCGCTGTGTGAGATTTTGTTCAAAATAAAGCTTTTCTGCATGCGGTGTTGCAGCCAGTATTGCAATTTTATTTTCATGCAGCCACTGCACCGTTTCCTTTGCAGAGGCGACCGCAATCGGGAGCGAGAAAAGCGTTCCCGTAGAGGCTCGCACAACATTGGGATTGTGAATGTCTGTACAAGGATCACACACAATCACCGCCGACACACCCGACGCATCGGCACTGCGAAGCATCGTTCCTAAATTACCAGGCTTCTCAATCGATTCACAGACGAGAATCAGTGCGTCTGCGGGGAGCTTCAAATCCGCTAACGAACAGGTCACCTGAGGTCCCACGGCAAGAAGACCATCCGGGCGTTCACGATAGGCAATCTTCTCAAAGACCATCTTCGTACACTTGTAGAGGTGAGCACCTACCGCTTCGCATGCCTTAAGAATCGCGGGCTCGTTTTCATGCTTCAACCATAACTCTTCGCAATAGAAGAGCGCCGTGGGTTTATAGTGATGTTCCAATGCACGATGAATCTCACGGAAGCCTTCCACGAGCATGCTTTTCGCATCATCACGATGACTTCGCTGACGAAGTTTCACCACATGCTTAATCTTCGGATTTGTAAGACTTGTAATTTCTGTCATCATAACCAAAAGTCCTCTTCTCTTTTAAAGCCCGCGACAATGCTTGGGTTAAACCAGTTGTTGATCATCCCACTCTGGCAACGGGAGATGCGCATCTGGCGTTCCTTCAGGGATGGCATCAATGTAAAGATCGCCAAAATTCTCACTTTGCGTCACCGTCAAATGTCGCAAGCGTAACAATTCCAACAGCGCCACAAATGTCACAATGACTTCACTCTTTGAAGCATTCGCATCAAAGAGCGTATCAAAGCGAAGATGCGGTGTTACAGCAATGCGACCCAAGAGCGATTGAATCTTATCCGGCACACGCCACCGCTGCATCTTCAAGTGACCAAAGGAGACCGTCTCCTTCGCTTGCTCAAGGACGCGTTGGAACGCCGCGAGTAATTCAATCGTGCCGATATCTCCAAGCTTCTTCGCCGCGTCATTAGGATGCTCAGACAAGAGTTCCACCTTCCCGCCTTTTGGAAAGGTCGCTCCACGCAAGGTTTCCCGCGTAGAGAAATCATTCGCAGCATCCTTGTAGCGTTTATACTCCACCAATTGACGCACGAGGTCCCAACGCGGATCCAGCGCCTCCATCGTTTCGTCATCACGCTTGGACGAAGGGTCATCCTTTGGCAACAACATCCGGCTCTTAATCACCATCAGCGTCGCCGCCATAACGAGGAATTCCCCCGCCACATTGATATCCAATGCCCGCATCGTTTCCAAGTACGCCATATACTGTTCCGTGATATGACCAATTGGAATATTATAGATGTCCACCTCATCCTTGCGAATCAAATGCAACAAAAGATCCAACGGTCCCTCGAAACTCTCCAAGGCGACCTTGTAATCATCAAATAATGGTAATGTTGCATCCATTTTAGCAAATTAGGAATGAGGAATGAGGAATTGATTGCAGCGGCTCGCTTCGCTCGAATATTTTAGTAGAGGGTTTTAGTAGTAGACCCGGTCTATGGATTGACTCGTCTATT
>JAUNQZ010000149.1 GCA_030535915.1 bacterium | reverse complement strand
AAACACAACACTTACAGATTGACAATAAAATTGACAATAGACCGCCCTCCCCTCCAAAAATAAGACAAAACACCTAATATCCCCAAGCAACACGACCCGCATCCAAAACTTTCCGTGTTTATCGATTGACGGCGAGGATGGCTTTGAGATGGGGGATGTCTTTGTAATTGCGGGTGAGGTCTTCATCGAGGAGTGTAAGATAAAGCGCTCGTATCAATCGATGTGTGGCGTTTTTAGATGTCACAATATTCCGAATGGTGGCGTGTGTTGTCGTGACATCATACTCCCTCTTAAGACGCTCTGCAAGACTCCGAAGGGAGGGAAGCTTATACCGTTTGAAACGATGGTATTCGGGGTGATGGAGGGCATATTGATGACGACGGATTTCTGCATCTAAAAGCGAAATCAATGCCTTTTTGCGTTGTTCGATAGTTTCATTGTTAGGGGCGATAGCGATCCGTTTGCGAGGGAGGACGGGGGCGCAAATCTTATCAAGATTGAGCGCGAGGGAGGATTCGCTGACTTGTAAATCCGCGAGGGTGAAGAGTTGTTGTGGATAGGCGGTTTGTGCATTGGGGTCGGCATTAAAGGTCAAGAGGATTGAACCTTTTTCATGGATGAGTGTTTGAATCAATGCATCGTTTGGGAAGGGTGAGAAGTAGAGATTGCGCGGGGCTCCTGAAAGGAAGGGCTTACCGAAAAACCAATGGCTTTGACAGGCTTTGCAATCGAGATTGTTCGCCTTTGCAATCCCATAAATAAGGGCTTCTACATCCAGGAGACAGCGCTCGATATCGCAGGTGGTGAGCGTGTGAAATTCATCACACGCTTCACAATACATCACATACCGTCCATCGCCTTCGTCGTCAACGAGGCAGAGCTCTTCGCAGATGGGGCATTCGAGGGTGCTTGCAGAAGCACCCCGACGAATGAAGTTATAAAAGGGCGTTTCTCGAAAGCGGTCCTTATTCCCCAAGAAGGCAAGCGTTCTTGGGGTAAAGGGGCTTAAGAAGCACGACCGGAGGCTTTTATAATCGATTGGAATAAACATCGAGATCCTCCAATACTTCTTTTATCGCGCCACGAATGTCTTCAAAATCTCCCGCACCTCCAAAGGTGATGGTATCTGTGAAGAGGGAAATGTGGAATTTTTCAATGCGATGGAGGGGGCGACGCAAACAAACGGTCAGCTTAACGTTACGCACGCCAATTTCGGCTTCGGCGTGATTAAGGGTTTGTTGGATGGAGGCGCGTGAAAGTACATGGTGACCTGCGGTTGTTTTTATCGTTATCCGGCAGATGTTCTTCTCGGCCATTGAGATTTCATACAAATACAAGGCCTTAATGATGGGGTGATCGGTCGTGAGTGTCGTCGGCAAAGTCAAAAATTTATCCAACGCATGGAGACGTGTGGCGGTTTTGCAATCGCATTGTCCACCCACAAAGATGCGAGACCAAACTTTGGCAATCTTAAGACGCGCTTTGACATCGGAAATCTCACCAATAATCGACAAAATCTTTGTTGTTTCATTATAGACAAGGACAACCTTGATGGCATTCTCATCGAGTTTCATCTTAAAGGTCGCCGCTTCGTGATTACAGGTCATCACGTAGAGAGGTATCGGACTCAAGAAAAGAATCGCTCGATAAATTCCCCCCTCGACATTATCAAAAACATACTTCACATGTTTGCCAATGCCGAGTGTAGAACAAATCTCAGAGGTCTCCATTTCAAATGTTGCAATCGCCTCCGCATCGGTATAACGCGGTGCAATGGCTTCGTCAATCGTAACCTTGTAGTCGCGCACCTTACGCGACGAAGCACGTCGAAAACTCCGCGCTTTCAATAATTCCCACACATTTGGATAATGTATACGCGTCCAAATGGCAAGGTCTTCAAAAGAACATCCCTCTGGCGGTTCAATTTCCATCTCTGCGAGAATGTTATATAAAATCGGCGCATTGAGATCCAACGCGAGAATTTCGCGGAGATCATGCGTCTGTTTGACAAAGAAGAAGTACTGCTCATTTCCACACACATGTTTAATCAGATTGATTTTACGGCGTGTTGACATCTCCTTATCTGCAAGCGCAGCTTCAATCGACGAAAACGCCGTCTGATACTCCGGAAGTGTTGCATTAAGAAGTGAAACGAAGGCGTGTGAAGAGCACACCTCTAGAAGGGTCGAGATCGTCATCTCTTTCATTGTTGCGGTCCTTTTTTTGCGGTTTATTTACTATTTATCAGTCAATCGTGGACAAGGTCGGGGAAGAAGTAAAAAACTCCTGGTTCAATTGTCACGGTTAAGCTAAAAGCCTAAATCAAAAATCGCCACGATTATAACAAAATAACGCCCCCTCTACAAGCCCAAAAATAATGTCAAGAGGTTAACTTTTTACTATTTTACTAAATGAAATAAAACA
>JAUNQZ010000057.1 GCA_030535915.1 bacterium | reverse complement strand
ACTCAAAGTGGCGAACAAGGAGCACTCCTTTTTGCTCAAAGCATAGGGAGTGAAGGTGTTAATCAGAGTGGGAATACGATTACAATTATTCAAAGTTTTACAGATTATGGACGACATTTTGAACGAAGCGCGTTGATTGGCGCAAGCATACTATCGAATTCTTGGGGTGATGATTTCTCTATGTGGGAGTATGGTTCTTATGGGTCAATAGCAAGTAGTATTGATGCCTTCGTTTGGAGGAATCCCGAAGTGCTCGTACTTTTCGCAGGAGGTAATGCAGGGCGGGATGCTGATGGCGACGGAATCCCTGATGAGGAAACAATGGTCAGCAAGGAGTCCTATTCTAAAAATGCACTTATTGTTGGCGCACAGGAATCATATCGAGAAGAGTATTCATATATTTATGGAACATATTACTCTTCGAATGAGCGAATCTCAAAAGATCTTTTCGCTCAACCTTATGATGGGAAGACGGATGGAATGGCCGTATTTTCGTCGAAAGGTCCTTTGACGGATGGTCGTATCTCGCCGATGATTGTCGCTCCTGGAACGGGGATTCATTCAACAAGTGCAGTTGCAAAAAATGCGTATGAAATTGAGAACGGGACCTCTATGGCTACGCCACAAGTTGCAGCAAGTGCAGCGGTTCTCCGACAGTATCTAAAGGAGTATCATGAAATTCAGCGCCCTACAGCAGCTGTCATGCGTGCAGGGCTCATCCTATGTGCAGATTCACTCTATCCAGGACAGTATGGAAGTTCCTCTCCAGAAGTCCCAAACACATCTCCTAACAATGCAGAGGGGTGGGGCGCAGTGCGTTTAGGAAAACATCTTGCTGGAATCGCTAGCGATGGCACTAAAGGTTCTCCACAAACGCTTGGCTTTATGGATCGAATTTCTTTGAAAAATACATCGGACGTCGTTTCCTTCTCTTTTATAACAACCGCGAAGGATGATATTCGTGTGGTTCTTTCATGGATTGATTATTATAGTGTGGCAGATAAAACGCAGCCGCTTTGTAATGATTATGATCTTGAGATTACGCATCCTAATGGAGAAATCTATACCTTGAACGATCACCTTAATCCAATTGAGCGCATCATTATTGAGGATGCGCCCATTGGGGAATATACGGTGACGATTAAATGTTCGCGAATGTCAAATACGGGTGATGGCAACATCGCCGCTGTGGCTTGGTCGGCGACAACGGGCACGGAGGCAAAGACCTTTGATGTCCCAACCGTCTCAAATACAACCTATAACCTTACGGTGAAACTTCCAGAGGATGTAACGGCTTATAGCGATTATCCCATTTGGCCGGCGCCTGGAACGCATACCTTTGGCGCAGATGAATCCTTCTCGCCAATCGCAGGACCAAAGCTTTCGTACACTTTAGGCGAGCATGGCGTAACGCATCTTGCAGGGTGGATTCTTTTTGACGCCGAGGGGAATCCAATCCAACAGCATTTCCCAAAACACGAGGATGTCATTTGTTATTCAATGAAGAAAGCTTTCTCTGGAGTAACGCAGGCGCTTGAAAAGCCGATAACGCTCTCCTCCGATCAATGCACCTTGCAATGGTATACCTCTTTCCCTGGGTATGGAATTCGCTTAAAATAGCCAACAAGAATCTTAAAAAATCACATAAAAAGAAGTACTTATACAAAAAACTTCAAAAAAAGTGAATTTTTACTTGCATATTTTTTTCGTCTTTGGCATAATATTGGCTCTCTTTCACTTGTAGTCGAAAGAATTTTGAAATTACAGACCTCACGCTGGTAGCTGATGCGTGGGTTATGGAGACTGAATAAAATGGTCAAGATTAGATTGCGTAAAACCGGCTGCAACCGTGTGGCCACGTTTCGTGTGGTCGCTTGCGATGCTCGCAGCCCGCGCGATGGTAAGTTCCTTGAAATCCTCGGCTGGTACGATCCCCGCAAGGTCGAGCTCAAGGATAAGTGCGGCCTCAACCTCGAGCGCATTGCTTACTGGAAGGGCCAAGGCGCCCAGGTTTCTGACACCGTCGCTTCTCTCGTGAAGCAGGTTCAGAAGGCTCAAGCCTAAGGTAGAGGTGTACGGTGCCCCTGCGCATCGACGTGCTCACGATCTTCCCTGGCATGCTGAAAGGCTTTGTCAGCGAAAGCATCCTACGCCGAGCGATTGCCATGGGCGCTGTGGACATCCACGCGGTTGATTTGCGCGACTTCGCGCATGACGCCCGGGGAACCCTCGATGACAAACCCTATGGTGGGGGAGCAGGAATGCTCATGAAGCCAGAGCCTCTCTTTGAGGCCATTGAAAGCCTCCGCCAACCCAATACACGTGTCATCGTGATGACCCCACAAGGACAACCCTTCCGTCAAGAAACGGCAAGGCGTCTCGCTGGAGAGGAACATCTCCTTTTCGTTTGTGGCCACTATGAAGGCATTGACGAACGTGTCCTTGAATCGCTCGCAGATGAGCAACTCAGTATCGGTGATTATGTTCTCACCAATGGAGCTCTTCCTGCAGCCGTCATTATCGATAGCGTCACACGACTCCTCCCGGGAGTCCTCGGTGGCGGCTCAGAAGCAACCGCAAAGGAATCCTTCTCAAACGGACTCCTTGAACAAGCCCAATATACACGCCCGCCCGTTTACCGCGGAAAAGGCGTCCCCGAGGTCCTCCTCAATGGCGACCATGCTCGTATGGAACAGTGGCGCCAAAACCAGATGATTGATCGTACAGCTCGTCATCGACCCGATTTGATACAGCATTAAGGAAATACTACAATGATCGCGAAAGCTCTTGAAAAAGTTAACGCCATGACGGCAGAGCAAAACCCCAAGAAGCGTCCTGACCTCCAGGTCGGCGATATCGTCCGCGTCTCCGTTAAGATTAAAGAAGGCGACAAGGAACGTGTCCAGATTTTCGCTGGCGATGTTATCGCTCGTGACGGCAAGGGTATCACCGAAACTTTCACCGTTCGCCGCATTTCGTTCGGCATCGGTGTTGAAAAGGTCTTCCCCTTCGCTTCTCCTGCCATCCAGAGCATCGAAGTTACCGGCCACGCAAAGGTCCGCCGTGCGAAGCTCTACTACCTCCGTAGCCGCACCGGTAAGGCCGCTCGCCTCCGTGCACTCTAAGTGTACGCGCTTCCGGCGCTAAAATCAGCTACATGCAAAACCAAACCAAAGGGTCTCAACGTCCCTTTGGATTGGCTTTTTTAGTTTTATGTATTTACTTACTATTTATTTGGGGCTTAAAAGGTGGATGTGAAGAGCAATAAATGGGGTTCACGTTCACTTAAGATTAACAATTTTGTACATCTAGAGCGAAGTAAAAGAAGAGAGGAAACTTTGTGATTTTTTAAGATTTTCACATCTTTTTATCCTTATTTATGGTATAATAAACGTATGAAAAATTTTCCAATACAGCTAAAACGCCCATTAGTTATTTTTGATATTGAGTCGACGGGATTGAGCCCGCGTGCAGATCGTATTATTGAGTTGGCAGCTTTACGATTAAATCCTGATGGAACGCGTGATGATCGAGAGTGGTTATTAAATCCTACGATTAAAATCCCGCTGGATTCCATCGCCGTACATGGAATTACAGATGAAGAGGTCGCTGATTGTCCAACCTTTGCAGAGGTTGCAAATGAAATCTTAATGTTTTTTGAAGGATGTGACCTTGGCGGATTTGCCGTAGGTTATTTTGATGTGCAAATCTTGCAAGAAGAATTTTTGCGTTGCGACATTAAAAGTTTCGCTCCTGAGTCACGCGCCATGGTGGATGCTCAGAAAATCTTTCATAAACGCGAACCTCGAGATTTGACAGCCGCATTAAAATTCTATTGTGGACGCGATTTAGGCGAGGATGCTCACGGAGCATTTGCCGATGCAGAAGCGACGCTTGAAGTGCTGGTTGGACAATTTGAGCGTTATGCGGATTTGCCGCGTGATGTAGATGCCATTGATTTGATGTTTAATCCTCGTGACCCTCTTAATGTTGATCGTTCGGGGCGTTGGCGTTGGATTGATGGTGAGGTGACATTGAATTTTGGAAAGAAGAAGGGGGCGAAGTTGCGTGCGTTGGCAGCTGACCCTAAAGATGGACATGCATTTTTAAAGTGGATGCTTAAAGGTGATTTTCCTGCAGATACGAGAGCGATTGCAGAGCAAGCTCTAAAAGGTTTTATTCCTACGCGTCCCACCGCTGTTTTTAAGCGCTAAACGAAGGAGTTGAGTATGCGCGAAATACATGATTTTCTTGAAGAGTTTTCAAAGACGGGTGAATATCGTACCCCTCCAGGACGCTTGGGTCGTAAACACAAAAATGGCTTTTGGACGTCGTTTAATTATAATCGTCGTGCGCTTTTTGGCTCTATGTTTATGGGCTCTTGGTACGCTTATCGTAAGAAATTTACGGATTATCGTTGGCAACGTTGTGGTACACATTTATTGTGGGAAACGGAGCGCATGGGTACGGAGGTCATCTTGGAGGGTTTCTTAAACCTCAAGGATAAGGGGCCTGTCGTGTTGGTCTCAAACCACATGGGAATGTATGAAACTTTTGCATTCCCTCCATTGGTATTGCCATTTACAAATTGTGCGATGGTGTTAAAAGAGTCGCTCTTAAAGATTCCTTTCTTGGGACACACATTTTCAACGCGTAAACTTATTCCTGTTACACGAAAAGATCCGCGTGCAGATCTTAAAAAAGTGCTTGAACTCGGAGAGAAATTCCTCCGAGAAGAGAATGCATCTGTTCTTTTGTATCCTCAAGGTACGCGTCAGCCCTTTTTTGATTGTAGTAAATTTGGTACACTTGGGATTAAACTCGCTCAAAATTCAAATGTACCAATTGTTCCTGTTGCAATTCAAACCTCTTTCCTTGGTATTGGCAAATGGACGAAGGACTTCGGTCCTGTGAACACGGATATTCCTGTTCGCTTTGCATGTGGAGAGGCGATGATGGTGAACCGTGCAAATGCGCGTGAAGTTCAGGCGAAGTGCATTGATTTCATCGCAAGCAAGTTGGAGTCTTGGGGGCATGTAGAGGTTCGCCGATGAAGTGGATGCGTTCACTTTTTATGGCATGTGTAATAGTCATTGGGACAATTGCACATGCACAATTTTCTATTCATGATGCCTTTAAGCGAGAAAAGATTGTCAATAAGCAAGGCGAAAGCCTTCCCGCTCGCGTGTGGCATAATTATACTCCAGAAGATTTACCTGTCCCTGTCATTGTTATGTTGCATGGCTCTGGAGAATGTGGGATTGACAATGGTAAGCAATTGATGTCATTTAAGAATCTTCACAAGCATCTTTTGTTACAAGAAAATCAACCTGTGATGGTGATCCTCCCGCAATGCACGATGCAGAATGCATGGGTACGTAAGATCGCCTTTACTTCGGACTATAAGCATCCGCGTTATGCAGCGCCTGCTTTGCGAATCGTGAAGGAACATCTTGACACGCTTGTTGATCAAGGGATTGCAGATCCAGATCGTTTAATTATTGGAGGGCTTTCGTTGGGAGGCTTTGGCACATGGGATGCTGTTCAGCGTTGGCCAGAAACGTTTGCTGCTGCAATTCCAATGTGTGCTGGCGGCTCAATTGAAGAGGCACCAATAAAAGCGGCAACAACGACGTCCCTTTGGGTTTTTCATGGTGCAGCGGATCGAAATGTAAATGTAGATTGTTCTCGGCGTATGGTGCGAGCATTAGGAGATGCTGGTGCGTATCCAAAATATACGGAATATCCAACGGCTGGGCATGTTATCTGGGATATGGCACTTGACGATCCTAAACTGTATGAGTGGCTCTTTGAACAACGCCGAGGATCTGTTACAACCGCAACAGATCCAGAGGCAACATCAACAAAAGTGAGAACTTTTTTTGGACTTTTTTAAGAAAGTGTGATCTGTATGTTAGAAGCGATGGCTCAAAAACTTCCCGTAGCCTTTCATGAAGCGCCGATTGACGCTGGTTTTATTTTGGGATCGGGTTGGGGTGATGCTCTTCCTGTTGACGAAGTGCTTGCGCGTGTGCCGTATAGCGAACTTGAGGGTTATGGTGCGAGTACAATTAAAGGGCATGCAGGAGAGCTTCTCCTTGTGTCGCTTCGTGGTAAACGCGTTGCAGTTTTTAGTGGTCGTCGTCACTTCTATGAAGGTTGCACGCTTGAGCAATTGGTTTATCCCGTTGAACTCCTCCGTTGTCTCAATGTGAATGTTCTTTTGATTACCAATGCAGCGGGTGGTCTTAATGTAGCATTTAATCCTGGCGATTTAATGGTATTGAGCGATCATATTAATGTGACGGTTGTAAATCCTCTTCGTGGACCGCATCGTCCTGAATGGGGCCCTCGTTTCCCTGACATGACTTCGGTTTACGACATTGAACTTTCGGATCGTCTTTTTAACCTCGCTAAAGATCATATTCATCGTGGAATTTATGTCTATGCGGTTGGCCCCTCGTTTGAAACTCCTGCAGAAGTTCGTTTCTACAAACAAATGGGAGGCGACGCTGTTGGGATGAGCACAGTCCCAGAAGCAGTGCTTGCACATGCCATTGGGATGCGTGTGGTGGGGTTGAGTTGTATTAGCAATGCTGCGGCAGGCCTATCAGAAGGACCGCTTTCTCACGAAGAAGTAATGCTTGAAAGCCAACGTGCAAAGCCAAGGATGTCTGCACTTCTTGCAGATTTTATTGCGACGCTTTAACCGAGAAAAACGGCATCGATATCGAGATGAATTTTTAACTCATCCGTATAACGATTGTCAGCGGGGAAAACAATATTACAGGCATGCGTAATTTGCTTGGTGGTGGGAGCTCTCAAACACACCTGCCATCGCCAATAATCTTCTTTTCGTTCCATTGGAGCTGGCATCGCTGGAAGGACGTTAAGCCCAGGCGCTTTTGCGAGGCGAAGGGCGCCCTCTGTCGCTACGCGTTCAACGAGCTTCTCGTCTTTTGCGGAGAAGGTTAGCATTGCAAGGCGTGTATAAGGGGGAAGGCCTTCCTCTTTACGCGTTGCGAGCTCATCATTTGCAAAGTTCTCAAACGCACAACGACAGGCGGCTTGAATCGCTGGATGATCGGGTTGAAAGGTTTGTACAAAAACTTCTCCAGGTAAATCGCCACGTCCAGCTCTTCCAGAGACTTGAGCGATAAGTTGAAAGGTCCGCTCAGCCGCACGGAAATCGTAGGCAATATCGAGCGAACGATCGGCTGCCAAAATTCCCACTAATGTAACATTGGGGAAATCCAACCCTTTGGCAATCATTTGTGTCCCAAGTAGAATGTCGGCTTCTTTCGCACGAAAAGCATTTAGCAATTCATCATGTGAATGTCGGCGAGAGGTACTGTCGGCATCCATTCGAATAATTCTTGCTTGTGGTAAAATGGCGTGTAGCGTTTGTTCAACGCGTTGGGTCCCAAAGCCAGTTCGATCAAATTGACTGTGTCCGCAGATGGGACATTGTGTAGGTGGTCGTTGCCATGCTCCACAACTGTGACAACGCAGGGTGTCGTCTTTAGCATGATAGGTAAGTTTCATGCTGCAACGCTCACAGGTTAATGTTTCTTTACAGGCTACGCATCGTACGGTGGGAGCATATCCTCGACGATTGAGAAAGAGAATCGTCTGTTCGCCACGTAAAAGGCGTTCTTTGATGGCTTCAATAAGGCGTTCGCTGAAAATTGGCAAGGCACCACTCTGCGTGCGTTCGTGATTCATATCACAAAGCGTTACGCCAGGCAATGAGCTTTGTCCTACGCGATGGGTCATGCGAAGGAGGGTATACTTTTTTAATTCGGTTGCGTTTCGCCAACTTTCAAGAGAGGGTGTTGCAGACCCTAAAACGCAAATGGCACCTTCAAGACCTGCTCTCACTACGGCAACATCACGCGCCGAATAACGCGGTGCTTCATCTTGTTTGTAGCCGCCGTCATGTTCTTCATCAACAATTAGGAGCCCGAGGTCTTTAACGGGCGCAAAGACAGCGCTTCGCGGACCGACAACAACTTGTGCTTCACCTCGACGAATGCGATGCCATTCATCGTGTCGTTCGCCATCACTGAGTGCAGAGTGTAACACCGCAACTGTTTTCCCAAAACGTGAAGCAAATCGATTCACCGTTTGTGGCGTTAAGGAAATCTCGGGGACGAGCATAATGGTGCTTTTACCTTCTGCGAGGACGTTTGCAATGGCTTGCATGTAGACTTCTGTTTTCCCCGACCCTGTCACCCCAAACAGTAACACCGGTTGTTTCGCCTGTAAAATCCCCTCAAGCGCAATGGCTTGCTCTTCGGTTAAAGGCAAAGGACGCGAAGGTAAAATCTTGCGTCCTGCAAGTGGATTACGTTGTACAATGGTGCGTTCGCAAGTCACATACCCTTGCGTGGCGAGTTTACGAAGCGAAGCTGGCGTTGTTTTAAATTCAGCGCACAGTTGCGTCAATGTCCCTCCGTCAACACGAACAATATCATCATAGAGTTCTTGTAATCGTTTAGAAAGTTGGGGTAATCCTTTCGGACGCGGCACGATGGGGGCTACCACAAAGCGTTCTTGTGCGTGTGAGCCATGTTCGCGTACGGGTGCTGGCAAAGCACTTCGCAAGGCTAATGTAAAGCCAACATCATAATAGTTCGCGAGCCATTGAAGGAGCTTGATGGTTGTTGCACTAAAATAGGGGAGGGGATCGACAATTTCAGTTAGTGCCTTAATACCTTTTACAGGCTCTTCTGCTTCACCAAAGAGATTGCTTTGAATGGCTTCGGGTGGTTGCATTTTAGGTTTAAAGGGAGACTCCTCCGTCAATGCAACGATATACCCCGAATGATAAATTCGCTTCCATGGCACGGTGACCTTTTGCCCAACACAAACCCCCATCCCCTCCGTCACGCGATAAGTGAAGAGTTTGTTGGGAATTTTTTCAATGGCAACCTGTGCAAACATCGCGAATGATGAAGCCTCACTTCTCGGTTGAAGTGTCGTCCTCTACATCTTTCCAGTCTATCTTTGCTGGAGGTTCTAAAACCACGACATTGGTACACTTCACCGTGGTCAGCCATTCACGATGCGAAAGGAAAGGCTTGAAGTCCGTGTTTTCACGCACCTTATTCCCGCGAATGCCAAGCCCATCAACACTTTTTGCATAAATCAACGGCTTGTCAAAGGTCTCAAAAAGATTATCACGAATCTCAACATTTTGGTGCAACGGTTGGGTTTGCCCATTGAGATTTGGAATCTCCGGACAAATACTAATTACCGCCTCTGTGAATTGGAAGGGACTCGTGAGGTTATTGATAAAGTGATTCTCTGCAATTGTAACATCCGTACAAGCTCCTGTCTCATACCAGCCATTACAATCCCCACATAACAAGACCCCGCACCCACTGACATGGTCAAAGACATTTCGCATGCAAACCACGCGTTTCGGCGTGGAGAAAAGCGCCCCACGCGCACGATTATCTTTAACGAGATTGTTGGTGAAATGAACCTCCGGCGTCCATGTAAGATTTTCAATGCCAAAGGCTTCACGAGAAGGATCAAGCTCCTCCGGCAAGGTTTCCTTAAAGGTCAACCGAAAACGCTTTGCACCCGCTTGCGTTGTGGGTTTGTCAAGCGGCGTAATCGTCTCCAATGTCACCAGCTCAGGAAGCGCCTCCATCGTCTGTGAACGAATAAAGCTAATCTTATCCCCCGGTTCACCCCATGTAAAGCCATACGCTTGGTGATGCATATACTGCCCCTCAAGGGTGTGCTCATCCACACGCGTCATCACGCGAAGATAAGTGCCATGCACATTAATCGCATCATCCATCATTCCAATATAAATGCCATCCTTGGAGAGAATCGTCCCTTTACATCCCGAGAAATGCGTCGCATCGGCTTGCGTTGAGAAGAAACGCCCCTTGGCGGCATTGGGAATAACATTAAACGTTTGCAACACAATGTTTTCTGTGCTCTGTGCAAGACAGGCCATGCCATCGGAATAGTGAACAGTGATTTTTTCAAGAACGACATCCTTCGAATCCGAGACAACAACCCCAGGCGCCGGACGCAACCCCGGACGAACCGCCATGTGCTGCCCCGCCTTAAGTGCTGGATGCGCAAAGTTATGAGACGTATAGGTCCCATCCGCATTCGCCGTGACATCATTTAAACGAAAACCAAAATCACCCGTGCGATAGGCAATCTTTCCATCCGCTTCAAAGAGAATCCCAAAGGTCGGCGTAAAGCTTGCATCAGGCGCCTTTACAACCAAAGGTTTGTGGTCTGCTTCAAGCGACACCTTCACCTCCGGCAACGGTTTAAAGGTCACCGTACGCGCCTCCGCATCCACCGCAACAATATCCAGCTGTGCAATGAGCGGCGTAACATAATCACATGTCATGCCCGTAACGGCGACCGACTGACTATTCCAAATCCCAACGAAAATCATTGGCACTTCAACTTCCAACGTCACCCCTTCGGCATGCACCGTCAAACCTTTTTGATTTTCAATGGGCAAGAAGACACGACGTGGATTGGTCTGGTCATGATTCGAGATAAACCACGTCCGCTGTTGGCTTTGAGCCTCCGTCAAACGATAATGCCCAGGTTCAAAAAGAAGCAAATTCGCCTCCTTCGAAGCCCGCACATCCTCCATTAACCGAGACACATCCGCCGCCGTAAAGTTCCCCTCTGGCGCAATCCCATAATCCTTCGCATAAAATGTCTTCGCCCACAACGACGAAGCCACCCCAAAGCAACACGCTACAACAAATCCAAACTTATACATTATTCGCACCTTTCATACCTATAGATATACCTTACTCGTATATCACGTTCCTATTAGTATATCACATTCCCAAATACGAAAGAATTATTTTTTTAATCTCATTGACCAACGATCAAATAAAGGCAATATAAATTTTAAAAATCGCCTATAAACTATTTAAAAAAATACAATATATGATTTTAATACAACCAATATTAAA
>JAUNQZ010000148.1 GCA_030535915.1 bacterium | reverse complement strand
CTGCTTTCTTTGCAGGAGCTGCCTTCTTCGCGGGGGCAGCAGTTTTTTTAGCAGCCGGTTTGGCTGGTGCTTTTTTCGTAGTCGCCATAAGTAAGTCTCCTTAGTTCGGGCATGTGCGGGAATAAGACAACAACATGTTGTATTTCTCATCGCAACGATATTAATTTAACAAAATAGACGCCCTCAATCAATAGAAAAATGACAAATTTCTTTAAAATCAATGAAAAATCGCCTCTTTTTTATACTCAATTCCAATTTTTCCTCTCTAAAGAAGCCTTTTTAACGCCCTTCGATGGAATTCTGCGTCATTTTATCACAATTTACGAGATCAAAAACAAGCACCCCTCAAAAGGTCAAACCTTTTCAAGGGGTGATACGAGAAATGCGTTAACGCATGCAAAAAGTAACAGTATTTAAAGTAACGGTTACTTTTTAAAGATTTAAAGTAGCGGTTACTTTTTAAAGGAGTCTTTAAGCGTTACCGTACGGTTGAAGATAGGCGCACCAGGTTGTGATGCATGCACATCTGGAGTGAAATAACCCACGCGTTCAAACTGATAGAATTCTCCAGGAACGGCATTCTTTAACGAAGGTTCCATGTACGCCTGAATCACCTTGACGCTGTCAGGATTAAGCGCATCGAGGAAGCTACCGCTCGGACAATCCATTGGGTTTTCCATTGTGAAGAGACGATCATAGAGACGAACTTCTGCAGCGAGTGCATTTTGTGCACACACCCAATGGATCGTACCTTTAATCTTACGACCATCGGATGGATTACCACCCTTAGAAGTGGGATCATAAGTACCATGAATTTCAACCACTTCACCTGCATCATTCTTTACCAAATGCGTGCACGTGAAGAGACAAGCCCCACGCAAACGAACTTCATTCCCCACTGTAATGCGGAAGAATTTCTTCGCTGGCACCTCCATAAAGTCATCTCGATCAATCCAAAGTTCGCGACCAAAGGGTACAACACGCTTACCCGCTTCTGGATCTTCTGGATTATTAGGAAGCTCTGCTTCAAGCATTGTTCCTTCGGGTAAGTTATCAATGATTAACTTGATGGGATTGAGCACAGCCATACGACGCTGTGCAATGCGATTGAGATCATCACGCACGCAGTATTCCAAAAGTGCAAGATCGGTCTGCGATTCATACTTGGAGATACCAATGCGTTCACAGAAATTACGAATTGCAGCAGGCGTATAACCACGGCGACGCATACCCGCGACCGTCGGCATACGGGGATCATCCCAGCCATCTACGCGATTTTCTTCCACGAGCTGACGCAATAAACGCTTACTCATTACCGTGTAGGAAAGATTCAAACGCGCAAATTCACGCTGTTGCGGACGAATCTTCTTCCCATTACGAACAACTAGGCGACCTTGTTCGTCGAGTCGATCAATCACCCAATCATAAAGCGGACGATGAACTTCGAATTCAAGGGTACACATGGAGTGTGTAACACCTTCGAGAGCGTCCTCGATGGGATGAGCAAAGTCATACATTGGATAGCAATGCCAAGCATCGCCCGTATGATAATGTGGCTGATGCACAATGCGATAAATCACAGGATCGCGGAAGTGAATATTCGGCGAAGCCATATCAATCTTTGCACGAAGGCAATGCGTACCCTCTGCAAATTCACCCGCACGCATCCGGCGGAAAAGGTCAAGACTTTCCTCAACTGGACGATCGCGATAAGGAGAAGGTGTACCCGGACGCGTTGGAACGCCTCGATACGTCTTCCATTCTTCTTGTGAAAGTTCGCACACATACGCCTGACCCTTACGAATCAAGGTTTCTGCGATATCCCACATTTGGTCAAACATATCACATGCATAGTAGAATGCATCCCATTGGAAGCCCAACCAATTAATATCCTTCTTCAATACCTCAACAAACTCATCGGTTTCTTTAGAAGGATTCGTGTCATCCATACGCAAATGACAACGCCCCTTAAAGAGTTGAGCCATGCCAAAGTCAACACACACAGCCTTTGCGTGACCAATATGAATCCAACCATTGGGTTCTGGCGGAAAACGCGTAACAACGGTACCATCATTCTTGCCTGCAGCAAGGTCTTCTTCAATCCACTGACGGAGAAAATGACGAGAAGTGTCAGATTCTGTTGGAGTAACGGTTTTATCTTCCATAGGATACCATTCCTTAATAAAAAATTGTCGGCGTAGTATATCACAATACGAGTCAACACGCAAGTTACACAACAGGACATGCTTCTCCCGGGTTTACTTAACACATTTAAAATACAAGGAAAAAGATTTTTTTAAAGTGTAAAAAATACAAAAAGACTTTTTATTTTTCACGACAATAGAGATCGTCCAACAAAAGCGACTATCCGTGCAAATAAGCATAGTAAAAACCATCATCCTGCACACTTCAAAAAAATACTAAATCCTCCTTT
>JAUNQZ010000056.1 GCA_030535915.1 bacterium | reverse complement strand
CTTCGATTTGGCGGACGCGTTCGCGGCTGATGGAGAACATTTCTCCAATTTCTTGGAGGGTGTGGACGACGCCGTCAATGAGACCAACGCGGAGGAGGAGAATGGTACGCTCACGTTCATTAAGATAGTAATCAAGGATGGAGATGAGTTGTTGCCTTATGTTCTCTGCTCGTTCATTCGAATCATTCATGGATCTCTTCTCTCCTTGTCGAAAATGTTATGTAGCACGGAGTGATGTTCGTCAAAAAAATGAAGCCCCTCCATAATATCCCCTCTTGTCAAGGGGTTGACAAAAGGGAAAAAAGCGATTAGGAGGCGTGTGTTATTTTCTTTTCTTTTCTCTTAAGTTATTCTATTTTTAATGACTTTTTAGGTTTATCCCCTACCCTTGCCTCTTTTTCAGGGGGATTTTCACTTCGGTGTGAGGGTATAAAAAAAGTTGAAAAAAAATTAAAAAAAGTTGTTTTTTTTGATTTTTCCTCTTTTTTATCCTTGATGTAGGAGGTAGATGGAGCTCGCCTGAAACCAATGAGGAATTGGCGCACTGCGTGCGGATTTTAAACCACGAAATACATGAAAAGGGTCATTGCAGCGGCTCGCTGCGCTCGATTTATTAAACCACGAAATAAACGAAATACACGAAAAAAGGCTGTGGATGCGGCTCGCTTCGCTCGGGGGAAAACCACGGATTAGCGAAAGCTTGCAGAAGGACGAATGTCCGTACGAAAGCATTGAGCCTAACGGCCGTATGGCTTGTCCTACGGCAAGGAGTGAAACGACTGGCAACACACGGAAAATGGATGCGGCTCGCTGCGTGCGGGGTTAGAGTGTTTCTTTGTGTAACACCTTAAAGTTTGAGGGGGGATTTGAGCCTTTGAGCCTTTTTGGGGGTTCTGTCGTTGTGCAAGATTCAGGAGGAAAATGTAGAAAAATCATTCTTGACGGGGTTTTTTCTTTTTAGTATAATGTACTTGTTTTTAAATGCTTTTGTTTTATAACAAAACGATTCCCTTAAAAAAAATATATAATCCCTCCTGGCCTCATAGGTTCCCACCTATGAGGTCTTTTTTAGCGTGGTTTTTCGTTTCTTTAAGTGGATTAAAAAAGATGTAACATTTGAAGAAATAAAGTGTATCTTTGCCTCTTTTGTGGTATACTATAGTATCTATGAGTACGCAAGAAAAAGAATTGACGGAAGCAGTTGAGGTTGTGCCGTTTGTACATCTCCATGTACACACGGGTTATTCATTGTTGGATGGTGCTTGTCAGGTCCCGGCGTTGGTGAAGCGTGCGAAGGCCTTAAAGATGTCTGCATGTGCCATTACGGATCATGGTACGCTGTATGGGTTAAAGGCGTTTTATGATGCGTGTAACAAGGAAGGGATTAAGCCGATTCTGGGGTGTGAGGCGTATGTTGCGCGTTTGGGGCATAAGGATCGCACACAACGTAGTGGTGACCACCTCGTCCTTTTGGCGAAGAATCTTACGGGTTATCATAACCTCTTGAAGTTGATTTCGATTGCGCATATTGATGGTTTTTATGGTCGTCCGCGTATCGATAAAGAACTCTTAGAAAAATACCATGAGGGTTTAATTTGTTCCTCGGCATGTATTGCGGGGATTCTTCCTCGTCTCTTACAAGATGAACGTCAAGCTGAGGCGGAGGCGGAGGCGTTGTGGTATAAGCATCTCTTTGGGGATGACTATTATTTTGAGATCATGCTCCACAAATCGGAGGTGCGTGGTTTTGGTGAAGAAGAACGCGAAGATCTCTATCGTCGTCAGCTTAAAGTCAACAATGCGCTCATTGCCTTAGGGGAAAAATTAAACATTAAGGTAATTGCGACGAATGACGTTCATTTCTTGTTAAAAGAAGACGGTGCGGCACATGATGCGTTACTCTGCGTAAGCACGGGGAAGAAACTCACCGATGAAAAGCGGTTGCGTTATACGCAGCAAGAATGGTTTAAGAGTTACGAGGAAATGTGTGAGACGTTGCCCCATGCGCTGGAGCACATTCACAACACCATGGAAATCGCAGAAAAGGTCGAATGTTACAAGTTGAACTCTGACCCGATTATGCCGAAGTTCCCCATTCCAGAAAGTTTTGGAACAGAAGAAGGCTACGCCCAACAGTTTGATGAAGCGGCTTTGCAAAAGGAGTTTGACCGTTACGATAAGTTTAATGGTTACGACAAGGTGTTGCGTATCAAGCTTGAGAGTGACTATTTAGCACACCTCACATGGGAAGGTGCTCGGAAGCGGTGGATCGGCGAGGCGCTCACAGATGAAATTCGTGAGCGTATTGACTTTGAATTAAATACGATTAAGCAGATGGGCTTTCCGGGGTACTTCCTCATTGTGCAAGACTACATTGCCTCTGCGCGTGAAATGGGGGTTATTGTAGGACCTGGGCGTGGAAGTGCGGCGGGAAGTGCGGTGGCTTATTGTTTGGGGATTACCAATATTGACCCCGTGAAGTATGACCTCCTCTTTGAACGCTTCTTGAATCCGGATCGTATTTCCATGCCGGATATTGATGTGGACTTTGACGATAATGGTCGTGGGCGCGTATTAGAATGGGTCACCGAGAAATATGGTGCGGACCATGTTGGACATATTGCGACCTTTGGCATTATGGCGCCCAAGAGTGCCATCAAGGATGTTTGCCGTGTGATGGATTATCCGATTCCCGAGGCGAACGCATTGGCCGCAATGATTCCAGAAGCGCCTAAAATCACCTTTGCCAAGGCGTTTAAGGAAAATCCCAAACTTGCCGAAGTGTATGATGGCGATGATCCGCTCAAGCGTAAAATTCTTGAACTCGCGATGCGTCTTGAGGGAACGACCCGCAATATTGGCGTCCATGCATGTGGGATTATTATTAGCCGCGATCCTTTGGTTGAGACCATTCCGATTTTCCCTACGGAAGGTGAAAGTCTCATGACCACGCAATACGATGGACACTTTGTGGAACCCATCGGCTTGCTCAAAATGGACTTCTTAGGGCTCAAGACCCTTTCGGTCTTAAAGGCCTGTCTTGAATCGATTAAAGAATCGCACCATCTCGACATTGATGTGGATGCGATTCCCATTGACGACAAAAAGACCTTTGAACTCTTCTCGCGCGGTGAAACCGATGGGCTCTTCCAGTTCGAATCGGATGGGATGAAGGCGCACTTACGTTCCTTGCGTCCGAACCGTTTCGAAGACTTGGTCGCCATGAACGCCCTCTATCGTCCAGGACCGATGGCTTACATTCCCTCCTTCGTTAAACGCAAACATGGCGAAGAAGACATTGCCTATGACCATCCGTTGATGGAAAAGTATCTCAAAGACACCTATGGCATTACGGTTTACCAAGAACAGGTGATGTTGCTCTCCCGTTTGCTCGGTGGCTTTACGCGTGGTGAATCTGATACCCTTCGTAAAGCGATGGGTAAAAAGATGCTCGATGTCATGGAAAAACTGTATACCAAATTCCATGATGGGTGTCTCAACAATCCCGACTTTATGTCCGCCTGTAATGATACCGCGGACGCAGAGGCGCGCATTAAGAAGATTTGGGGCGACTGGGTTGAATTTGCAAAGTATGCCTTTAACAAATCACATTCGGTTTGCTATGCGTACATCGCTTATCAAACGGGTTACCTCAAAGCACACTATCCAGCCAACTTTATGTGTGCGCAAATCTCTTCGGAAATTGGTAACTTTGACAAGATGCCCGCGCTGGTTGAAGCTGCTGCCGAGATGGGGCTCAAAGTGCTTCCGCCAAGTGTTAATGCCTCGCGCTGTCACTTTGCACCTGAAGGCACCGATGCCATTCGCTTCGGGCTTGGCGCCATTCGCGGTGTGGGTGAAGCCGCCGGCGATCAAATTGTAAAAGAACGCGAAACCAATGGTCCCTATAAAGGTCTCGTTGATTTTTGTAAACGCCTCTGTGGCGCTGCAGCGAAAGAATCGGCCGGCGGTAAAGCCTTCGTTTCAAAGCGTACGCTTGAAGCCTTGATTCGCAGTGGCGCGATGGCGTGTTTCACCGATGTCACGATGGGACGCCTCCTCAATGGTATTGATTTTGCCTTCTCGCGTGTTGCTGAATACGATCGCGATGGCGAATCCGGGCAAGCCTCGTTGTTTGACATGCTGGGCGATTCCGCAGAAGATGCTGGCTTTGGCACAGAAGAGCTCCCCCCTGCAGCGGACTTAACCGATAAAGAACGTCTCCAATGTGAACGCGATTATCTCGGCGTTTATCTTACGGGACATCCGGTTGATCGCTATCGGACACTCGTTCGCTCTTTCCAAACCGTAACCATTGAGAAATTCCCCACGCACTGTCAAAATCGTGACAGTGTGCGTATTGCAGGATTGCTCACAGGTGTGCGTGAAGCCATTTCAAAAACATCGAAAAAACCCTGGGCCGAGTTGACTGTTGATGACGGCTCCGGGTCGATGAAAATTTTGGCGTTTAATGATGCCTATGCCAACAATAAAGAACTCTTCGTTGTTGACACGCCGATTCTCATTTGTGGAGAAGCCAAATTTGAAGAAGGTCGTGACCCTGCACTTTTTGCAGGCGAAGTCTATTCGCTGACCACGGCGCCCTCCAAATTTGCAAAAAATGTTCGTGTGCGATGCGTTGTAGATAATGACAAGGCCTCTTCTGAAAAATTGCAAAAACTAAGAGACATTTTCATTCAATATCCAGGGGGCTTCCCTGTGGTGCTTGTTTTAGACTTACCACGCCACAGTGTTGTCTTCGAACCCGATGCCTCATGGACGATTCATCCTAGCCCTGAGTGTATTGCTGAGATTGAAGCCCTTTGTGGTCGCAATGCTATGGGATACACCTTACGTTCAAACGATATTTATCTTGATCCCAAACGCAATCGTCGCCGTTTTTACACGCAAGGAAATTAATTCATGACGACAGAGACATCACACTTAAAAGCATCCGAAACGCGTCTGCAACGTTTTCAACGCATTGCCTTTATTCTTTTCGCCTTTGGTGCCGCCTTACTGGTGGGCACGTTGTGTCGTGTGTATGACCTTTGGACGGGACATTTCCCCACGTGGCCGACACTTTTAATCGCAGCTCTTATCGGTCTCCTTTGTGGTTTTGCGTTTCGGCGCGTAGAAAGTTTTAGACTTGATAAGATTGTAAGTATTGGATGTGTTTTGCTGACCCTTTTACTCTTTTGGGATGTGCAAGCCATCATTGACTATTGGAAAGCCTTTTTTCAAGAATCCTCCATTACTTACGCGCAATGGATGCAGGTGGTTATTCTTCAATCCATCCTTTGGTTAGCGCCTCCGGTTGTATGGACCACCTTTACATGGATGCGCGCCAAAAAACATCCCAAAGGTCGACTCTCCATCTTTGTCGCATCGTGCAGTGGCATTATTTTGACACATTTTTTAGTTGGACGCATCGCAACCTCAATCCTTCTTCTCCTCGCATTACTCTTCATGGTTGAAGCCCTCTTCCTCATTTGTTCAAGCACATTAACCAACGAGACCTTGCGTCGACGACTCACGTACGTTATGCCTTTGCTGGGGATCCTTCTCATTGCGTTTTCCCCCACCATCTCGAACAGTCTCACACGCGAAGATGGCGTTTTACGATTAAAGAATATGCCCGAATTTCTTCGCACCTATCCCTTTGCTCCGATTGCAGCACAAGACGTTCACACGCCGCTCATTCCGCCCTCCAAGGCGTACATTCAACAACACGGCGCCTATCTTCGTACGGATGACAAAAATTTAATTGCTACGCTTGAACTCTCAAAAGAATTTGCAACCATTCTTAAACCTGCCCCAGATGCGCGTCGGGGTTTTCGACCGCTGATTAATGCAACCGAAGATATCCATGGTCAATATGATGTTTTATGGGTCGAACTGCCTCCCGCATGGCAGCCTGAAGAACAGGACTATTTTGACAAAGGTGTCGTAAAATCATTATTGGATACCGTCAATGAAAATGGTTATCTTATCTATCACATGGATATCCGCCCCCTCACCCTTGAGGCGCTCTTAACGCGAGCAGAAGCACTGGCGGTACACTTCCCATACATTCAACTTTGGGGTGTGGAAAATTCCACCCATTGGCAATTGATTGCTTCGCGTAAAGCACCGCCTAAAACCGTGCGACACCCACTCGTTCAGCTCTGTATCATTACAACGGACCTTCGTGCGATGAAACGCCCAGAAGATGAGCTTGGCTTCCGTCTCTTTGAAACATGGCATGCGCGCAAAACACTCTTTCAGTCGGATCGTCAAAATACATTGGTCGCCCCTCTCATCAAACGTATTACGGAATCCTCCGCGCTATGAAACTTCCCGCCTTTCTTAAAAAAGCTTACGAGAATCCAATGATTCTCATCAGCGTTGTTGTTCTTGCAAGTTATATCCTCTTTGTTCCGCTTTCTGGTAAAGAAAAACAAGATGCGACAACGACAACCATCGTTCAACCTCCGCTTTTTGAAGTCGTCGCTTCAGAAACAGAAGAGCTTGAGACACGGATTGATCGGATTCCGCGGCTGGCTTCACAAACCATTCCATTGCTTTTGCGTCCAAATGGCGAAGCGCGTATTGCAGCCCTTCCCTTAAACGGCACAACAAATGAATACAAATGTTATGAGACGCCACCGCTCAAAGGGACCTATGACGCGCTCTGGGTTGAACTGCCCGCGCTTCCCAAAGGGACGATGCATGAAACGTTTACAAGTGAAACCATCAAACCCTATCTGCCCTTCCTCAAAGCAGATGGTATACTTGTCTTAGATTTCAATGCTCGAACACTCAACACCAACCGTTTATTAACGCGTATTCACGTTCTTAAATCCCACTTTTCACAGATTCAATTGTGGATGACAGGACAAAATCGTTGGCAGCTTGTAGCCTCTCAACAACCGATTCAAACCAGTTATAATGAAATTGCGACATTGCTCGACCGAGAAGCAATTGCAATGCCATTATTACAAGCGAATATCACCTCGCCCTTTGAATTACTTTCCTCTTGCTTTACGTCGGATGCCATTCCGCTCATGGTGGAAGAAGCCGTTGCGTTTGACGCGCCTTGCGAAGGGCGACTTTTATTGCAAGATTTTAGTGCCTGTTATGATTACATCATGCCATGGGTAATCACACCAGAAGAAGATCGGGAACTCTATGATGAAATTCTTGGCGCCTATCGTCTCTCACGTCGCTTAGCCTACGCGAAAGAATTTAAAGAAGCCACCCAACTCAATGCGCATGACCCCTACCTTCTCGGGCTTGCAGAACACGAACGCGTGAATGCTCAACTTCTCGTAAAACTCGGGAAAATAGATGCTGCGCTGAATTCTTATAATCTCTCTTTCACCTATGCAGAACCCATGTTGCTGGATGTCCTTGATGCAGCCAATATTGCACTCCTCTCTGGAAAACCCGAACGCGCCAAGCCCTATTATGAGATGGCTCAGAGTTTTTCGAAAGATGATCCCAACTATCCCCTTTTCCTTCGCGATTACTTGAAGTATCTTGAAGCAACAGGTGCAAAAATAGAAGCCGAAGATACCGCCATTCAACTTGCTATCAGCGCAACAACCGATGAAGATCGCCGTTGGTATCAATTTGAAGCCGCGCGTATTTGTGCCAGTTTCCCTGAACGAGAAGAAGAAGCCCTTGCACGTGCGAAGCGTATTCTTGATGATACGCCCGAAGGAACAGACGAGCATCGTCAACGCATTCAAGCCTATGCTGACATCATGAAAAAGACCTATCGCGTCCAAGAGGGTATCTTGGTTGGTCTCTATGTCAAAGAACATGGCACACTTATCCCCGATGAAAAACTGCCCGAGGCGATTCTCAAACAACGCAAACGCGTAAATAAAGAGTAATGGAAACAACGGAAGCAATAACGAAGCCTTCCAACCTCATCCGTTTATTGCGAATGATGGTTACGGCGCTCTTTATTTGTTTCATCGTTCTTTTTATTTACGCACGCTTGAACCCAAAGGAAAACGATTGCTCCCAACGATTGCAATCGGATGAATCCATCCTCATGACCTCCTTTAATGGGGAGATTATCACCTTGTCTCCCGATGCACCTGAAGCGGTTCATGAAGCGCCATGGGATGATTTTGGAGATACGATTCCTCGACTCGCCTCACAAGCCCTTCTCCCCCTCCTTTGCCCCACGGGAGAGACGTTTCTTATGGCGCCTCGACCTGGCACGACAGCGCCACTTGCATTTACAGCTTGTGATCCCTACGTGCCACAAGCCTGCGATGGGGTATGGATTGAATGTCCGTCCGTGCTTGATGATCGAGAAAAAAGGCTCTTCACCGATGCCTTGCTGAAAGAATGGTCCAAGGTCCTCAATCCCAATGGCGTTTTTATTTGTGATCTTGATGCACGCCAACGCGATCCCGTCACACTCCAGCAGCATCTTCTTCTCGTTGCTCAACATTTCAACGTTGTTTACCTTTGGGCGACGGGATTCCAACGATGGCAAATTATCGCCACGCATTCATCCCTTGACCTTCAGCCGGACGCCATTCTTGCACGCTTCCAGCGAGGCGATCTTTACCCCCATTTTAAAATCCTCGAAATGAACGCTCCGTGGAGTCTCTTCGCTGGCGCCTTTTCAAATAAGATTCAACAGCTTACAGCGTGCCCTCCTGCAACAACACGCGGCGCCATAGGACTTGTTGAAACCTTCTTACCATGTTATGAACCTGCCTCCTTCCCGTTCAAACAAGCGATTCCTGAAATTGCATCACAGCGTACATGGCGAAAGGCGTTCTATTCTACTGGACGACCCGAGACAATCAGTGACGATCCCCTTATTTTAGGCATCGCCTCCATTGATTATGCACTTGCAGAAGATTATGTACAGCAGCACAATTTCACGGAAGCGCTTCGGCTTTGTAAAGAAATTCAAACCGTTGCAAAACCCGCAATTGAGCATATCCTCTTTACCTTTCAACTCGCGCATCGTTTAAATGATCCTTCAACAGAAGAACGCATGCTGCACATCCTTGAAGCCGTCCCACTCGAACATCCTTGTACACCAGCCATCTTTACCGCGCGCTATCGATTTTATAAGTCTACAGGTCAAGTCGATTCCCTCATTGACCTCTTACAACAAATGGCAACTGTGGAGAACGTGACCCCACAACAACGCGATGATTATCAATGTGAATCCCTCTTTCTCTCTGCCGAGCAATCCCCTACGCTTGCGAACTTAAAAGCGCTACATGAATTTCTTCGCCAACATCCCTCAGAAGCCTTTAAGACAAAACAGATTGCCCGCTATGGAGAACTCCTCAAACATTATGGCGATGCCCGAACACCCCTCCGATTCCTTGCGGCACTTTCCGAAACAAAGCAATGGCCAAACTTTGACGCCCTCCAACTTGAAAAGGAGCATTAAAATGATAGATCAACAACCCGTACTTATCCTTGGAGCAGGCGGTCTTGGACGCGAACTTTACTTTTGGGCACAAGCCTGTGGGTACACGCCTCTTGGGTTCATTGATGATAATCTCCATGCACTTGACCATCTCCAAGGATATCCACCAGTGGTTGGCACCCTTGCGACCGCACCTTTAACAGCACCAATTCTTTGTGGCATTGGCCAAAATCCTATTCGTATGCGTTGTGTCCAAGCGCTTAAGAATCGCGGAGCAACCTTTACCTCTTGTATCCATCCACAAGCCATCATCCTCAATACACACTTAGGAGAAGGCGCCATCGTAGGACCTTTCGCCTATATTGGCGCCGATACCACCATTGGCGACTTCCTTTTCTTGCAAATGCATGGTCTCATTGGACACGACGTCCGCTGTGGAAACTTTTTACGCATGGATGTGGGTTCCTTTGTTGGCGGTTATGCAACGCTTGGAGATGATGTCACGATTTATACCCATGGCAAGGTAATGCCGAACAAAACGGTTGGTAATCATGTAACGATTGGTGCAGGATCTCTCTTACTGAATAATCTTCCAGACGAGGTGACCGTCTTTGGCACACCCGCAATGAAAATTTAATCCTGTTTAACGCACGTCTCAATATGCAGAAAAGATCTTTGTTGACCTCAACGAGAAGCTTCGCTTGTTTATAAAACCGCTTTGTGCTTCTTTTCTCTCCAACAATCATAGAGCATAAAGCCGCCGGCTAATAACGTTCCAGAAATAGAATGCCAAACACAACTTACTGCAGCTGCGAGGGCAGCTTCTGGGAAAAGGGGAAAATGCTTTGTTGCTAATACCGTTGCAAGCCCTGCATTTTGAACGCCCACCTCAATAGACAATGTACGGCATTTTGCAAACGGCATTCGAAGACATAACCCTACTCCGTACCCTGTGAGATATCCCAAGGCATTATGAAGGAAAACACCCACAAAAATCAACACACCCGAATGAAAGAAATGTGCTCCATTTGTTGAAATTACCCCACCAACAATACATGCAAATGCAAGCACCGAAACACCTGGCATTATCGCACATAACTCTTGATAAAAAGGTTTTCGTCCCCAAAAGAGATTTCCGCAAACACCAATGACAACAGGCAATAGTGTGGCCAATAACATCGAGCAAAACATTGCTCCGCCATCCACATCCACACGATTGTCCGCAAGGAATAACATCAGTAAAGGTGTAAACACTGGCGCCAAAAGCGTAGAGACGGTTGTCATTCCCACAGACAATGCCACATCACCCTTGCTTAAAAAAGTAATAATATTTGATGAAACGCCACCAGGACAGCACCCAACAAGCAACATTCCAATCGCAATTGCAGGCGGTAATCCAAACACCTTTACCAATAGAAAAGCAATCAATGGCATTAAGGTATACTGTGCACATGCACCAATAAAAATATCTCGAGGTCGTTTTAAGAGAATCTTTAGATCCTCCATTGTTAACGTCATTCCCATCGTTAACATAATAATACCCAAGACAAGCGTTTGCACATCACCCTTTACCCACATAAATAGCTCTGGCTTCAAAAATGTCACGA
>JAUNQZ010000055.1 GCA_030535915.1 bacterium | reverse complement strand
CGATATTGAAAATCTCGTTAAACGAGGACTCAAAAAAGATTGTTTCGGGTGGGGGATGACTTGTGTATACAAAGCATGGAGATTTGTATTTTTTTGTTTTTTTGTTTTCCCTTATTATGATATACTATTCACTGACGTATGAATGTAAAAACGCCACAACAAGAAAACAATTTTTATCTTTGGTCGATAATGATTAATATCGGCCTCTTTCTCTTTCTTTTTGTTGGTACAGGCATTTCGTGTGTTTCGTCAGAAGATTCTAAGGAAGAAATCATTCCAATGGAATTTTTGGTCGTGACGGAAGAGAATGCCGCAGATATGCTTGCGGAAGAACCGAGTGATGTGGTTGAAGAAATCCCAGAACTTCCTGAGCCCGAACCCGAACCGCCAGCACCGGAACCTCCACCATTGCCAGATCCTCCTAAAATTGAAAATCCAGATCCTGTGCCGCCGCTTCCACCTCCTCCAAAAGAGGAAGTGAAAGAGAAACCAAAAGAGCAGCCGAAAGAAAAGCCCAAGGATAAGCCCAAAGAAACGGTTAAAGAAAAGCCGAAAGAGAAACCGACGCCGAAACCCATTAAAATTGGTAAACGCGTTGGGCCCGTGACGGATGGGAAGAAGGATAAGACCAAGGAAGCAACCCAAAAGAAGCTTTCCGAGGATGAAATTGCTAAATTACTCGCCGCGGGAGCCAAGTCAGGGAATAAGAATCAAATTCCAAAGAATGAAGCTTCGCGTGTCGCTGGATTAATTCAAAAGGCCTTTACGCAAGCGTGTAATGAAGCGGGAATTGAACCCATTGGTGGTCACCGAGCGCCGATTCTTAAGGTTACCTTTAAGAAAGGTCGAAATCCTGGTGCGATTGCAAGTATTTCGTTGAAGCAGTCCTCTGGTAATCAAACGCATGACCAGCGTGTATTAGGCGCTTGTCGAGGCGTGCGATCCATTGGTGGTATTTCGGAAACATTTTTAAAATCGGTTAATTATGCCGTTGAAATCCGTGTTTTTGTTGATTAATTTAGTCTGGAGTAATGTATGAACTTCAAAGGATGGTTAACCCTTGGTATGGGGTCACTCTCGATGATGGCATGGGCTCAAGAAGCGGTGCTCTATACAGGAAGTGATTGGTGTCAAATTTCTCCAAAGATTGAAAAACTTTGGACTTCTGAAGCATTTAAAGCGGTTGCGAAGGTGCCGTTGCATGTGTATGATGTGCCGGATGAAGCAACCGATGAGAGTAAGGCTCAGCAAGCGACTTTAAAAGCATTTGAATTGGACATTCAACGCTTCCCTGCAGTCGCTTACTTTGATGATGCGAAGCATTGTGTTTTTGTGAAAGAAGGTCTCGCTTATACGACCACGCAAGAGGATTTAGAAGACATCCTCAAGGATGCCCGTGCAAGAGATAAAAAGATAAAAGAGCTCGTGGCTAAAAATTCGGTCGATGGGTACGGGGAAGCTTTTCAGCTGTTGGTTGACAATCTTGATTTTAGACGCGCCAATAAGGAGAATGTCGGTGCACACCTTTGGAAGGCGCTTAAAGCTAAGGACCCTAAGGATGCTTCGGGATGGGATTTTGCTTTGACCTATAATCCGCTTGAAGGGGCTTGCTATAAGATGCAAGATTTCGCCAAAGAGCATAAGTATGCCGAAGGTGAGAAGTTGCTTCAAGAGATGAAATCAAAACCTCAGGCACATCTTTCGATGAATCAACGTCAAGGGATGGAATTGCTTTATTTCGTGTTATATCGGAATAATATCGGTCGTCGCAATGATTGTATTAATATTTTGAAGGCTGTAGCGGAGATGGATCCGACGACGCATTTTGGTTCGGGTGCGTTGGGTTATCTCTGTATGTGGGGTGAAGGTCCCATTGCGGTGCCTTATGGTTGGCGTGAAAAACATGTGAAGCGTGGAAAGCAAACATGGCGCGTTGAGGTTGGCATGGCGCGTGCAGTGCCGAAACCAGGTCGTTATGCCTTGACGCTGAAGCGTACCAAGGGTAAGGCCGGGATGAAGGTGTTGAAGGTCGGGGGTAAAGGGATTCGTGCACCTGAAGAAAGCTATCCTTTGGAGATGAATAAGGATACGGAAATCATTTTTATCGCGACACAAGAAAATCCAACACTTGAGTTGACCATTGAAGCGGAAGATCCCTCCGAGAACGAAGGTCAGATTCGCATTCATCCACTATTGCTTGCGCGTCGTAAGTCTGCAGAAGATTCGAAGCGTTCAACAGCGAAACCATGGATTTGCAAGAAGAGTGACTCCACCGTTAAACAGTATGCAGATGTTGTGATTGCAGATAAAACCATCGCAACCATTCTTCGCCGTCCCAAAGGTCGTGCATTCCTTGAGGAATTTTTTACAAATGAAGAATGGATGAAGGATTTCTTCTCTGCAGGTGAGCCAACGACAACGTGGGATAATGCCTTCCATGCGTTGGATGCAATGTATTATCATGCATTGTCAAAGAAGAAAAAAATCTCGCGTGCCGATTGGCGTTGGGCTTCGGCGGCGGCATTGAATGCAGAGGAAGATTTCACACCTATCGTTCAGTCCTATCTTGCAATGGAGCAAATTCGTAAGGAGCGTTTACTCGTAAAAGGTATGGACCAATTGCGTGTGGATCAGATGCGTTTTGCTTTTGCGATTAAACAAGGAAATGCAGAGAGTATGCTTTGGATTGCGCATGCGCATCATGTCCCACCGAATCGTTATGGTGGGGTGTGTTGGTATGCGGCTTATCGCATTCATAACTACTTTGGTGATTCCATTCATGGGAGTGATTATTATAAACCCTGGGATCATATCTATGTCCGTCACCAAACCGCTCGTATGATTGGTGGCGTGTGTGGTTCGTTGAGTCACTATGGTTGTATGGCTGCGCGTTCGCATGGGTTGCCTGCAACAACAGGTGGTCAACCCGCACACTGTGCATACAATGTGTGGCAGCCGCGTTTAGGGCGTTGGGAAATTGACTACAATGTCGGCGCGTACACGGGTGCACATTTCTTGCCGTGGAAGAATGCCTGGTCTTTCGCCTATCTCGATTTGCAAAATGAACTTTTCGCCGCTAAAGGATATGAAGAATCCATGGAGCGTTTGTGGAAGGCTGAAATTGCTCGTCATAATGCGAAGTCCGAGTTGGAGATGAGCCCGATGCATTGCGTGGCTTACGCATGGACGGGGGGTAAGTTGCCGACTTCGTTTGACACATTGGAGAAACTCGGCGAATGGGACGACGTGGACGACTTCTCAATTGAACGCCTCGATCGTAAAGATAACATTTGTTATGTATGGACGGGCGAGTTTACCCTTTCTAAGTCAATGGATGTCTTTATTCAAGCCCAATCGGATGATGGCGCTATGCTCTTTGTCGATGGGAAACATGTCGCGGGTGATGATGGCTGTCATGGCTTCTCCGGTAAGTCAAGCGTAGAGCATTTGACAAAAGGTAAGCATGCCTTTGAATTGCGTTATTTCAACAAGGGTGGCGGTCGCCGTTTGCAAGTCGAGATGTTGCCTCGTGAAGGATTTGATGCAACGATTGATCAGGCATACATTGCTGCGGCATCGGCTTGCCCAGTGAACTTTAATGTGTGGCGTGCATATGTAGATTGGGCGTCGTCTTGTCCTGAGAAGCAAAAGGATGTAGACTATTGGACTACGCTTGGTCGTCGTATCGCAAAGGGAATGGGACATCACCTTGAACCCACCTGGGGATTGCTCAATAATAGCCTTGTGCCAAAAGTGAATGCCGCCTCCAATAACAATTCTGAAGTGTTAAAAACGGCATTGATTGAATGGCATCGTGCAGCGCGTCAGGGTGAACATTTTACCGCTGAATTCTGTAACTATGATGCGATCCTCAACAAGCATGAAGAATTCTTGAAAAAGGATAAGGCTTTGACCTTCCCCTTGTTTGAAACGGTTTTAAGCACGCAGTTTGAAACTTCGCATGCCTTTGGTCGTGTGATGCGTTGGGGTGGTAAGGCATTCTTGGATGACAACGCATATGCTACGCGTTATGTGGGCGCGCTTAATCGTTTGCTCGCGGGTAAGGAAAACGCAGGTGATACGCTTGGCAAATATGTGAAGGAATCGATTCGCGAAGCTTCCAATGCGCGTAATATCACGGCCTTTAAGTCGCTCTGTGAATTGCAAGATAAACTCGCTCCTAAGAAGCGTACATCGATGACCTCAAAATGGTCGTGGAAGGAACCCTTCTTGGCCGGAGGGCTTTTACGCATTTCATCGACTTCGCAGTGGGACCGTCCAGAAGCCTATGGGTATATCGTTGACAATCAAACGGAAACAGAAGCTTGCCATACCGGTAAAGAAAAATCACCGTGGGCGGAACTTATGTTGCCGGGACCTGCAGAAATCTCGCGTGTCTACATCATGAACGCGAATAATAACCATAGCCGTATTGTTCCATTTGTGCTTGAAGTTTCGGAAGATGGCGAGACATGGAAACAAGTCGCTTCGGAAACCGCAACAAAGAATGAATACATCTTTACCTTCCCCGCAGTGAAGGCGCAGTATGTTCGTTTGCGTTGCACGCCGAACGGGGATACATTCTTACATATTCGTAAGTTCGCGGCGTTTGGTAAGAAACTCTATTAATGAGATGTGGCATGGCTTTAGAAATTCCACAGATTGTTGATCTAGCGAGTGCCTTTTATGGTTCGTCGGTGCTTTTTGCTGCATTAGAGTGCGATCTCTTTACGGCAATAAAAGAAGAGCCCACGCCAACCATTGAGGCACTTGTCGCCCGGACACAACTCTCGCCTCGCGGATTGACATTGTTGCTCGATGCCGCAGTCGCTATTGGTCTCTTAACGAAAACGGAAGGTGTCTATGGCTTGACACCGGCCGCAGCATTGACCTTAGTGAAGAATGCACCGCATGACCTTACGCGTGCGATTACTTATAATCGAGATGTCTATCAAGCGTGGGGAAAGTTAACGCAATTGGTAAAAACGGGTGCACCTGTAGAAGCCCCCGATTTGCATCTTGGAGATGATCCTGAGCGAACACGCCGATTTGCACTTTCGATGCATGCGCGAGCAATGGCGATTGGTCAAGCGGTTGTGCCGCATCTCCACTTGCCAAAGGGCGCAAAGGTGCTTGATCTCGCAGGTGGACCAGGAGCATACGCATTTTTGATGGCGAAAGCGGATCCTATGCTCACCTGTGATACGTATGATTTGCCAGCGATTGCAACCATTGCAAAGGAAATTACAGCGCCGTATGCCGATCGCATTACATGTCATGCCGGAGATTATCATACCGACACATGGCCAGAGGAGACGTATGATGTGGTGACACTCTTTGGATGTCTCCATCAAGAAGCGCCCGAGATGATTGTCGATATTTTAAAACGCGCATATGCCGCCCTTCGTCCCGGAGGATTGGTTTATGTGCTTGATATGATGACAGGTCCTGACCATACCACGCCTCCTTTCTCGGCTCTTTTTGCCGTGAATATGGCGCTTACAACAGAACATGGTTGGGTCTTCTCAGATGCAGAGCTCGCCTCTTGGTGTCAAGCCGCAGGCTTTACGGACTTTACGGCGGCACCTGTGCCTCCGCCTATGCCGCATATGCTTGCACGAGCAAAGAAAGCGTAAGTGTATGAGAAATAAAAAAGCACCCCCATTCGCGGGCGCTTTTTTAGGCTTGATAGGGTGAAAAATCCGTAGGGATTGGCGCCTGTAAGTGTAACATTTCTCCCGTTGTAGGGTGGGGAATGTCAAGCGTGTGTGCGTGCAAGAGTTGTCGTTGAGGGGGCGTTGGAAGTCGATGGTCAAGAGCTGGCTTGCCGTAGAGCGTATCGCCTACAATGGGTGTCCCAAGGGATGCTAAATGGACGCGAATTTGATGGGTGCGTCCCGTTTCAATTTCACACGCAATACGACAGAGACCATTGGGGAGATTCTCCTCGACATGCCAATGGGTAAGGGCGCGTCGACCATTTTGCTTAACAATCGCCATCTTTTGACGATTAAAAGGACTTCGTCCAATAAGATTCTCAAGCGTTCCTTGTGCGGGTGCCGGCGTGCCATGAACAATTGCAACATAGCATTTTTTAAGGCGATGCTCAGCAAAGGTTTTGACCAATGCTGTGAGGGCGCGTTCGGTTTTAGCCGCGACAATAACCCCAGAAGTATCCATGTCGAGGCGATGAACAATGCCAGGACGCTTTTCTCCGCCAATCCCTTTGAGGTCGGGACAATGATAGAGGAGGGCATTGACGAGCGTGCCGTGACTATGACCACAAGCAGGATGAACCACAAGCCCCGCAGGCTTATTGATTGCAATCATTTCGCTATCTTCGTAGAGAATGTCAAGCGGAATGTCCTCTGGAATGATATCCGTGGGTTCGGCTGGTGGAAGTGTAAGGGTATAGTGTGCACCGGGTAGAGGAGACGCCGAAAGTTTCTTAACTGGCGTGCCATCTTCTGTCGTCAAGAGACCTTGCTTTGCAAGTTGTTGAATGCGTGAACGCGTTAACTCAGGGAGTTGATGAACGAGCCATTGGTCGATACGACGCTCGTCAGGGACACCTTTTACTTCAAGACAAAAGGTTTCAGAGAGGTCGTTTTCAAGCGTTTCCTCATTCATACCACACCTGCCAGAGATAGAGCCCCTGGGCGGGAGCAGAGGGAACGCGTGCAGTGCGTGGGTTGCCAGGTTCAAGCATTTTAGGGATGCTATCGCCAGATTCTTTACCTGAACCTACACGCAAGAGATAACCCACGAGTGACCGTACCATTTTATAGAGAAATCCACTCCCTTGAACCCGAAAACAAATACGAGAGCCGCGCTTCACTACGGTAAAAGCATAAATCGTGCGAACGGTAGAATCAATGGGGCGATTGGGATTGGCCGCAAATGCTTTGAAGTCATGCTCGCCAATAAAATGTGCCATTGCTTTTCGCATAGCTTCAATGTCAAGCCGGTGAACGATGTGCGCGTGATAGAGGCGTTTGTCTGGCGGTAGAATGCGCGTATTCCAAACATAGTAGCGATATTCTTTGCGTTTGGCATCAAAACGCGCATGGAAAGTCTTTGAAACTTCTTTACACGAGGTTACACGAATGTCGGGTGGCAATCGACCTTGTGCATTGAGTGCCATTTTCAGACTTCGCTCTGTCATACGCGTTTGCAAGTCAACATGGAAAACTTGCCCACGCGCATGTACGCCATGATCCGTACGCCCACTACTATGAATGTCAACCTTCTTGGCTTTTACAATGCCTGCAAGGACTTGTTCAATCGTCTCTTGCAAGGTAACAAAGCCAGGTTGCGTTTGCCAACCAAAGTAGTGCGTCCCATCGTACGCACAAATAATGCGAAAACGACGGGGCTCAAGTGTATGGAGGAGAGGGTCTTCTTTTTTCATAGCGCACGCTATCGCAAGGGAGACGAGAGGATATTAGGCATCGAGAATCTCGGCGAGATATGCCTTGACATGTTCAATGGCCTGCTTGGGGGGCATTTGAAGATCGCACCCTGCCGCACGCAAATGTCCACCACCACCAAAATGAGAAGCAATCGATGCCGAAGAATAACGCGAATCATCACCGCGCGTACGAATGCTAAGTCGTGTAATTCCAGGCTTATCTTTCGTCTCGTAGAAGAAAAGGGAAATCTTTGCTGTAGGAATTGAACGTGGGATATCAATGGCATCTTCAATTTCACTCTTCGCAACACCCGCGCGTTTGAAATCGCGTGCGGTGAGACAAATGAGTGCGACTTTGCCACGAAACCATGTCGTGAGCGAATCGTAAGCCTTACGCTTGAGCAAGACGGCGCCTTCACTTGCGTAGAGAAAAAGTCTATCATTAATCGCAGCGGCATCAATGCCACATGCTAAAAGATCCGCGCCAGCTTTTAATGTAGAGGGTTTTGTGCACGAATAGGCATAACGACCCGTATCAGTTACAATCGCAACCCAAAGGGCTTCAGCTGTATGGAGATCGATTTCCCATTTGAAGCGCTTTGCAAATTGATAGATAAGTTCGCCTGTGCTACTGGCGGTGGTAACAATCCAACGCGCGATATCAAAAGGTTTCTTTTGGGCGACCACATGGTGGTCAATGCAAATCACAGGCAATTTGTCAACTGCATCACGGAGAGGTCCCTCGGGAATGCGTTCGCGACCACCACAATCAAGCACGAGAACTGCATCATAATCCTTGGCCTTGACATTCGTAGGAGCAATGCAATGGGCATATTCTAAAAGGAATTTGGGCGGTCCCATTCCAATAGGAGAGAGTGCCACCGTTGGCTCCCAACCATGAGCTTGAAGAAGACGTGCAATTGCAACAGAACTTCCCGTTGCATCGCCATCTGGACGCGTATGCGCAGTAATAAGAATTTTACGATAGCGCTCAAGCGCGTTGTAAACGCGTTTGATGCTACCGTAAGTTGTGGGCAGAGCAACGAGTGCTTGTGCTGTCATAAAACCTAGTAGGGTTTAGGCTGTAGGAATTGCTGCTAACCATGCCTTGATTACGGCATCAGGAAGGGCAATCGCAACGATGGTTGCGGTCTGAGTACCAGCTTCCGTTGGAATATCAGCAGAATCACCGACTTTTTTGCCGATAAGAGCTGTTGCGAGGCGTGCACGGCAAGAGATAATCTTGAGCGCTTCATCGCTATCCAATTCACCGAGAATGGTATAGGTGATGGTTTCACCAGCAACAGTGAGCGTAACGGTTGTGCCAGGTTGGACGGTGTCCGTAGAGACATCCGTGAAATCCGTCGGTTGGAGGAGACGCAAGGTGCGATTCATTTGTTCCTGCTTGCCGATAAGGAGACGCTGTTGATCCTTCGCCATCTGGTATTCAGCGTTTTCGCGCAAGTCACCATAGCTACGAGCTGTTGCAATATCGCGTGTATTCTTCGGGATTTCAACATTGATGAGATGATCGTAATCAAGTTTAAAGGCCGCAAGCGAACGACGCGAGGTAATATGCTGAACTTCTTGCTGTGCTTTAACTGCGCGACGGAGATTGCTCAAGCTTGAATCAAAACGAGCCATGCGAATAAGAATGTTACGCTGAGAAGCTGTTTCCCAAGAAGAAGAAGCTTGGATGCGTTCAAACATTACTTGGCGTTCAAATGCGGTGATATTTGCACAAGTCGTTTCCAACCACTTCTTATTATCAAAAAAGCCCTGGAGCGTATTGCGCATCTTAAGATCTTCACCCGTAAGACGCTGTTCAATAATGTGAATTGCCAAAGACGCCAATTCGTTGGTCGAGGGTAAATGCCATGTTGTGAAATCGCCAATGTTACGAATGGCCCAAACGATGAGCGTGCAAAGGCGGTTGTGAGGATCACGGGGCTGAATCGTACGAGTCAACAATCCGCGAACTTGTGCGCCGACATCTGCATCATCCTTACACTTGTTGAGCAATGCCGAGAGAGCCGTACTATTGAAACATTCAATGTGATCAATGAGCACAGGTTTATAGGTTGCTTCATCAGCATCAAGTAAGAATGTAAAGAGTTCTGTTGCATCACGCGCTGAGAGACTACGAACCGATGCCAAAAGATTGTTTTGCTCATCGTCAATAAAGGTCATTAATGTCGCCTGATCCTTGCGTTCGTCTTCTGTTGAGAGTCCGAGCTGCTTCAAGAGCGTGGCAATCTGTGCATAACGCGGGAAATCGGCATTTTTAGCACCCTTGAGCGCAAAGTTTAAGCGATTCTTAATCGCATCCTTGAGCACATCCGTCTGTTCGACCTTGGTGTCACGAAGCAAAATCACCTTGTCATAAATTGCTTTGATATCACGAACCTTTGTGAACTTTGCACACCAATCTGCGTCAAAGGTTTCTTCCTTTTCAATTAAACGCAAAGGCTCTGTGCGCTTCGCTGGAATTTCAACAAGGCAAGGGCTTGCACTCTTAATTGAACGACGCGCAGACTCCCAGAAGGTTTTCCACTTTGCTTCAGAGACAATACCCGTTGCAATTAAACGATCTTGAAGACGCTGGATTGGTAAGGGACCATAGCTTTGAAGCATCATACGAATGATTTCTGCAGGATGCTTTAAAGCCTTTTCAAGTACCGCTTCCTTATCCTTAAGGAATTGCGTCATAATGTGGTCATCCGCTGCAACGGTAAGATTTTGTGAAGCCACAGCAAGGCTCATTGAATGCCCCTTCTTGCTTTCAAAATCGATGATAATCTTACCGTAAAATGTATCCATTGACTGGATTTGACCAAACCCCCAAGACGGGCTAGAAACATAAACGCCAGGCTTTAATGCAATGAGTACGCTCAAACGAGAAACAATTGCGGTTGCAATCGCAGAGTTGAGGCCAATTGAATCAATAAAAAGCTTTTCTTCCGTCGTGTTCGCACTGCGGCGAATGACTTCACGCATCATATTGATTTCAACGGTCTTCAACACATCATGATGCTTGGCAAAAAAGGCCATTGCTTGTATCGAACCAGCAAAATCTTTACTCTTAACAATCGCTTCTGTCCATGCAGAGAAAGCACGCGCCACGGACTTCGCGTCAACTGTGAGACCTTCGGCCATTAAAGCCAAAATAGCAGGCGTATTCAATGTGTCTGCATTCAAAAGTGTCTGAATCTTGTCATTGAATTCTGTTTTGTCCATTGCTATATCCTTCATAAATAGTGTTCTTACCATCTTCAAAACTGTAAGCTATTTCGAGATGTGTAATTCATACAAGATATCAAAAAACATTCTTGAAAGCAAGAAAAAAGCAACAACGCTTTAAAAAATCAATCATAACTCATTGTTTTAATAATCAAAAAAGATTTCGCATGCATTTTTTTGTTTTGTTTTTCTTTTTTACTGTTATTTGTTTAATTATTTTTTAATACGCTAGTGGTATTAGCGCTTGAAAGTTTTATTTTTTTTGCATTTTGGCTCAAAACTTTAGAGAAATTCTCTTGTATCTTGTGCTTGTGCAAATATTCGTGTGTAAATTGCAAGCAAAATTACGCAGT
>JAUNQZ010000054.1 GCA_030535915.1 bacterium | reverse complement strand
CCATCGGCGTCATCCATGTGGTTACACCGATATGAGCCAAGAGTGAAAGAAGTCCCAATCCATAAATAAGCATTCGACATTTAAACGAAAATGAAGTGTGATGCAAAAGATAGCCTAAGAGGGGATAAATGAGATACGCACCACAAATTGGGAACGAAAAGCCTTTAGGTAAAAGGTCAATGCCAAAACCATTCAAAAATGGAGCAATACTTATTACGAAAATCCCAATAAGGACAACATAGGTAAATGTTTCCTTTTTATGCTTTATATCCGTTAATATCGGCATACAAAGATAAATCGAAAACAATGGCATGAAAAACCAATACACCGGCATATAGGTTGCATCAAGAATTCCTTGAAAAATATCCCCTAGCCCAACGCCTTGAAAGCGTATGGGATGAAGAAAATATTCATAAAGACAAGCCATTCCGCTCCACACAAGAAAGGGAAATACCGTCTTCTTTATCCGTTTAATAAAGAATGTCTTCGTATCATATTTCTCTTTATAATCAATGAGTGTACAGCCAGAAATCATAAAGAAGATTGGAACGGCAAAGTAAAAGACCGCTTCAATAATATTTGCCGACACCCATATCCCACCCGTTGGTCGTTGCCAAAAGACTCCATTATAATGTAAATAGATAACCGCCAATGACGATAACATCGCCAAAAACGAAAGATAACTCGTCTTATTGGCTTGTGATGATTGAACAACGGATAAACGCATCGCTCTTTAACCTTACCGCTCTTACCGTTTAATCCCAAACTTTCGAAGGAGGAAATGAAAGATTTTCTTTGGCCAATGTTGACTTTCTAGGTTAACCATTGGAACTGTCGCAATCGATGGCTTTTGTGTGAGAAGATAAACATCAATCAATCGTTCGGAAACAAAGCCAAAGACACGTTTATCATAATCACTATAAGTGGAAATATCGAGACGCTTCTCGAGTTCAAAAAGAATGTCAAACAACCATGTGCAATACGCATCGAAAAGGTCCCACTTCATAACAAACATATTGAAGCGATGACCCGAGGTTGACTTCATTACAGCCTCCCATGCGGGAAGATAGTCGGGGTATTTTTCCGTCAGGATGGCTTTGGTTAAAATGAGGTCTTCCTCATGGTGTGCGTGAACATATTGAGAATAGTTTGTCTCAATAAAATAATTCCGCTTCTTTGGTAAAATGCAATCATTTCCCGCCGCGAGCAAACGCGTATAATCCGCTTGCGACAAGATGCTTGTACGCTTAGCCCCAAAATAACGACGATAATGACACAAACCAATAGCATCAACATCTTTAAGATTTTTCCATGCCCAGTAAACCGCTGTTAATTCACAAAAGGTTTTATTCTTTTCCGAAATGTGTTCACCCGTATCATCCCCTGTATAAGACAATGATTGAGGTGCAATCGCTCGCCCCACCTGGATAGGAAAATAAACCTTATCCTCCGGCATCCAATAGGATTTATGTGTTGCAACAAGAATTTTAAGATTCATAAGGCACCTCTCAAATTATCGTAATTTCCTCAACACCTTACAGGTCCATGCCGCCAAGCGATAACTTATAAAAGCATATAAAAGAATCAATCGTTTAATACGCGAAAAGGTGGAAGTTTTCAAAATCTCACTCCGCGAACCTCGTGCGTATGATTTAAATTCTTTCGGCGTCATTAAATGATAAAAGACGGCTTTAAAAAGGATTTCACCCTTACAACCACTCATCGCAGCGGTCACAGGCAAAACCCGTTGTAATGTCTTCAAGGCACACATCAATTGATTTAATGACTTTCGTGAAAAGGTTCGCGTATATGAGGTTTCATTTTTACAGAAATAATGATACTTTGAATCCGCACAATATGCAACCGTTGAAGCCTTTGCTATCAATTGCGCCGAAAGCAAGAGGTCTTCCCCAAAACAAACCTCTGGCAAAACAACCAAATCCGTCGCTAAAGCAAGACGACGATGGACAAGTTTTGCCCACACATTCCAATGTAAATTATTCCCAAGGATTCCATTCAGCAATGCCATGGGGGTTGAATAAGCCGCAATAGTGGTTAAGACCTGTGAATCCTTCCCATCATCTTGAACATAAGAAGAGTAGACAATATCGGCTTGTGTTGCCGCTGCCGTACGATACATCGCTTCATAATAGTCTCGATCGACCCAATCATCCGAATCACAATGAATGATATACGTTCCCGAAGCATGCTTTAATGCGGTTTGTCGTGCAACTGAAAGGCCTTGATTTTTCTTGTGATGAATTATTTTAACAGAGGCTTTGCGATGCGGATAATCTGACAATACACGCTCTAAAATTTCAAGGCTTTGATCGGGCGTACAGTCATTCACAAAGATGAACTCAATCCCCTCTTGCATTGTTTGCTCAAACAACGCGCGTGCACAGCGCTCAATATATGCCGCGACATTGTAAATGGGGATGCAAACGGAGACTTTCGTTGTCGTAGACATCACACACTCCTTATTCAAGTGAAGCATACTTACCAAAGTCGTATTGCACGACAACATGTTTATTGTAACGCTTATCTTCTGGAGGTAATTGCATATAATCTCCAAAAAGGGAACGAAGACGCTCATCATAGCGTGCGGGAATAAAAAATTCCGTATCCTCAAAGCGATGAAGCACAAGCTCTTCTAAAAGTTGTCGTTCGCAAATGTCGCGTTTACAATCCATACAAAGCTTAGAAATATACGGACTCGTTGCTTGATATGCTTGCAACGACTGAATCTTTTGTTGCTGAAGGCGTTGGATGCGAGAAATCGAGAAGAATGGAGAAAGCATGCGTTTAAGCAGCGTCTTCCCAAAAGTCTTCCCCGCCTTACCAAACGATTTATAATCTTTAATGCCATTCAACATTTGATCGTAGAAGAATGCCGTCCAGCGCTGTGAGAGCTTTCCCTTTGGCATTGCATCCATTGGAAAGATATCCACAAAAAGTCCGACATTCGCAACCTTCGCAATCTCTGCAGTGCGCTCAAGCCAAATGGTACCTTTAAGTCTTAACTTGGCAAACATCCCAAGAAATGTGGGGTCTGACGCAGGCGTTTGTAAAAAGAATTCATCTTTCAATGCTTCTGGCGCGATTGCACAAAACCGATCAAAATCTTCGCGCATCATACAAATATCCATATCGTCATCCCATGGAATAAACCCATCATGACGAATCGCACCTAAAAGCGTCCCATAATCCAACCAATAACGAATGTGATGCTTTTCACAAAGACGATGAATCGCCTTCATAATGTAAAGCATAATCTTCTGTGCTTGTCTCAGTTCTTTAAGACCAAAAGCCATTTCATTTGACGAGTCCATATCACACGCTTCTTTCTGTGCACAGTTGATAAAATGTTTTTAGAACGGATTGATTATACTGATTAGGGTCATATGTGTAAGGTTTTGCTTGACCCGCAGCAAACGCTTCAAGTCCCCCTAAAATGGAGGTTTCGTCCATCTCAACAAGGATTTGACCCTCCGGCACAACAACATCAAGATGTGCTCCAAATCGAGACAATATAATCGGCAACTGTGCAATACGCGCCTCATTAACAACCATCGGTTGTCCTTCATGGAGGGAGGTCAATAAGAAACAGTCGCAGACCTTCATCAACTCGGCGGGATTATACATTCGCCCAACAAGTTCAATATGATGCGTCATTTGCAACGATTCAATCAACGCTCGTAATTTTGACGCTAGCGGTCCTTCTCCCACAATAAAAAGTTTTGCAGCATGACCCTTTGAAACATACCTTGCAAAGGCTTGAATCGTTGCTTCGTAATTCTTTTCAGGGGAGAGTCGCCCCACCATAAGAAACCGATGCTCTGGGCGTTGGGGTTCGCCCGTCGGCAAACAAAGGTCAAGACAAATACGCTTTTCTTCCCCACCTTTGGTCGCCGTTGTTCGTAACATGGAGCATCCATCTTCTACGCATGTTGTCGATGCCGCAAGACCTTCTTGCACACGATGAGGGTGGACAAGATTTTTACAAGCTTCAAAGGTTACATCCGAACAATTCAAAGCGGCACGATTAACCTCTCTCAACGCTTCACTACAAGAGACAAATGCATCAAACATAGGATAAAGCGAAAATATAATATTCAATCGTGGATGCTTCAACTTATATTCCGACATCATATCGGCATGCGCCCAAATCAATTTGCGTCCTGCAGAAGTTGCAAGCGTTAACCTCGCACCATCTACATTGTATCCAACAAATTCAATGGCAGCAGTAAAGTGTGTGTCACCCACATAACGCCGAGCTTCTTCTTGCCACCAGCGTTGCGAAAACGCCCATCGGCCAACACGAGAGGTCATACCAAAAAGTTTAAAAAGAATACGCTTCAAACCATCCAATGGGGTATAACATGTTGAAGGCTCTCGTTGCAATAACAAAATCGCTTTGGGAAGGCGCTCAAGGAAAGGCGTAGGGTCTACGGGTTGTTGCCGTTGCGTCACGAAGGTCACCGTATGCTGTTCGTGTACAAGGGCTTCAAGCAAATTGAGCAATGAGGATGTAATGCCATTTAATTTAAGGGTGTCGGCATAAATGAAAAAGTGATAATTGTTTTTAACGGACGCTTCTGGCAATGGTCGTGCGATGGCTTCAAGAGAGGAGATTACTTTTTGTTGAAAGAAGGGATGCAAATCCGTAGCGATAGAAGCATCTGCAAGTATTCGATCTGCGAGTAAAAAGTCTCGCGTTTGTGAAACATTAAAACGCCCCGCTTCACATACATAAATCACGCGTTGTCCATCTCGCTTAGTAAAATATAATGGCAGTGGCAACGCCGTGACAATCCGTGCACTTGTTGCTAAGGCTCGCCAATAGGCAAATGTTTGGCGTTTTACAATGGTAACTTGTGGGTGGTCCTTATAGGTCGCAAGTAAAGTAGAGGCCTGTTGCCATGTCTCTACTACACAAATGTGGTGTGAAGCCTTAAATGTCGAGGATGCGAGCATTTTTTCGAATCGCTCAACATCGGTAGGACATTGCACAACATGCGTTACTAAATTAGCAAAAAGCGGTTGATAGCGTGTCGCAAGAAGATAATAAAGTTGCTTATGGTACGACCGTACCATTGAGAAGAGATAAATGTAAGTCTCTTTTTTCAAAAGTTTCTTTAACATTGCATTCTTCTCCGCAGTGGAAATTTTTACTTGCCGAGCTCTGTCTTTATTTGCGTTGTGGAAATTTCTGGTGTTCGAGGGAGGTAGACCACTTCACAGTAATCCTTGAGGAAATCAAATTTTCCTTCCCAGTCGTCTCCCATCACAAAGACATCGGCCTTGTAAAGTTTAACATCCTCAATTTTTTGTTCCCATGTCTCTTCTGGAATAACGAGATCGACACAACGAAGCGCTTCTAACATTTGACGGCGCTTTTCATAGGAAAAGTAACATTTTTTATGTTTCATATTCCAATTGAATTCATCCGTCGAAAGGACTACAATAAGATAATCTCCAAGCGCTCGTGCGCGTTGCAAGAGGTTGATGTGTCCATAATGTAGCAAATCATAAGTACCATAAGTAATGACGCGTTTCATCTTGAATCATGGTCCTTTCCATTAACTTTGTTTTGACGCTTTGAGGCGTCCTGTGAGCAACTTGAAAACAAAGCTGGTTAATGTAAAATTGAGACACGCAAAGTAAAAAATAATCCGTTGGATACAATTCCAGCGTGAATCTTTCCACATCCCACGCTTTGCGCGTTTCCAAAGACGATGCCATTGCGTTGCGTTTACAATTCCACTTGAAATCGCCGTGTAAAGCGCAAAGCGTTGACTACTCTCCATTGCGGCAGTATATTGATCCCCTTGCACAACCTGATCAAAAGCAAGTTGTAACTGGAAAATGTTCCGCTTAATCCGAATATCCTTGCCGAGATTTGCCGTAATTGAATTCGGCGTGTCGCGATAGATGTAGAGCGGTTCGTTTACCTTAACGATGGTTTGACAATACGGGAGAAGCAGAAGATTAAAAACGAGGTCTTCTCCATAGGTAATCGTATCTGGCACAAGTTCAAGATTCACGCGATCTAAAAACGCACGGCGATAAAGTTTATTCCAAAGACATGTTGCCGTTATCGTACGATATAAGAAGCGACGAATCATTTCCTCGTGATCCACCAAAGCTTCCAAAACGACCACCTTTTGAACCTCTTCGGAATGGTAACGCACATAGTCACAATACACCATATCCGCATGTGTCAATTCTGCTTGCCGCAGGAGTGTCTCATACATGGTGGGCTTAACCCAATCATCTGGATCACAATGGATAATATAAGTCCCCACGGCATGTCGCATTGCTACTTTTCGTGCGCGACAAACGCCTCCATTCTGAGATTGACGAATAATTTTAACTTGAGACTTACGATGCGGATAGGCCGCTAAAACATCTTCTAAAACGTTAAAGCTTTGGTCTGGCGTGCAATCATCAACGAAGATGAATTCAATCCCATGCTGTAAGGTTTGATCAAAAAGCGAACGCGCACATTGTTCAATATAACGCTCCGCATTATAAACAGGGATGCAAACAGAAACTTTCACCGCGTCATTCATGCTCGCCTCCTTTGAACTTTTGCAAAGATGCGTCGCATTAAATCACAAACAAATGTTTCTCTCAAAAGCAACAAAACAAGCCCATAAGTGGCGCCCCCAACACATACAAAGAGAACCAATTGCAAAAAGACGCCACACGCCAACACGGAGCGAACTCCCATCAATGCCCCACTCATCACAGCAATTGCCAAAAGATAAATCAACGAAGAATAAACAAGCTTACGCAATGAAAGTAGGCTTCGATTGGAATAAATCATTGCACCCATCACAAGCATTTCAGCAAGCACAGAAGCATAAGCCGCACCTAACGCTTGATATCTTGGAATAAGGAAAAGATTGAGAATAAAATTGAAACATGCACCAATCACAATATTCCGCGTATAAAGATTCTCCTTGCCCATCGAAATCAAGGTCGTTCCAAGGAGACGACCGACGCCAATCAAAAAGAGAAGAATCCCAAGCGTTTGCAACAATCCGATGGAACCCTCAAATCCTGGACCCAAAAACCACGGAATAAAAGGTGGCGCGATAAAATAAATGCCACACATCATTGGGAACGTTAGGCAGTAAATGAACTTAAACGAATGATGAAGTTTTTGTTCAATTTCATCTCTCTTACCATTCGCATGCAACATTGCAATACGAGGTAAAAGAACAATTGAAATGGTTGCTACAATATGCATCAATACACGAATCATCTTAATGGCTTCTTCATAACATCCATTTTGAGACGGCGACTTCGTCATCACGCCAATCATCGTCTTATCTAAAACCGTATAAACCATAATTGCAATTGAAGGGAGAAAAAGTAAAAACATTCCCTTTAAGTGCTTTGGAATAGAACGCAATGAAAAGGTTACCCTAAACTTTATCGCTCGATATAATACGGGTGCTAAAATGATTGCAGAGCCAATAAAAAGTGTCAAACATCGCAAGAAAATATAAAGCGGTAAATCATTCGTATCACGAATAAAAAGGAAAATTAAAGCAATGTAACTTCCTTTTACCAAAACATTTCGTAACAGAAGTTGCTTAAAATCTTCTCGCCCTTGATAATACCAAGAGACATCCCACCAATAAGCTACGAGTTCTAAAATTTGAATAAGATAAAAGAGTTGATACTGCGTTTGGAAACAAATAAAAATGAGAAATGCCACCGCACTCACGATTGCCGTTAACGACACGGATGTAAAAATTTCCAAAAACCGTTTGAGTTGCGCTTGCTCGTCTCCCTTACAATACGCAACCTCTCGTTGACCATAAACCGAACACCCAAAAACCGCACAAATTGAAAAGATATAAACAATCGATTCGGTAAAACTACTAATACCTACATTGTCCACTTGTAATCGGCGAGCAACAAAAGGCATGACAAGCAACGGTGTCAATACCACGAGCAATTGCGAGGCTAAAGTAAAAATAAAATTTTTACGAATTGATGCCATAATTGCTTATGCCTCCACACATGTGTGCTCGTCTATAGGCGAATCGTCTACAATAAACAAAAGAGGGACTGTCATTAAAAGAAAATAAGAGAAAATCTCCGTTGTTGCGGATGTCATTTGACATGCAATAAATAATCCCAGTGCCGGAACAAGACAACACGAACCAACAGGTAAACTGAAGGCTTTCTTGAGCCACAACACAACCGCAGGGAAAGCAAACCATGCCATAAACAACAAGCCTCCAACGATTCCTGTTGTTACCATGATTCCCGTGAAGAAATTTAATTTGGGCGGTTCATTGTCACGACCAATCCAAACCTCAACCTCATGTGTTTGGTCTTGTTGGGTTCGTAATGCCTCACGCATGACTTCGCCATATTCACCTACCCCACATCCATAAATGGGAGATGCAGCAACACAATTTAATTCAGCTGTAAGATGAATCGCGCGTGTCGTTTTTCCACTCCTTGAAGCGCCTGTAATGCTCTCCGCAGAATGACGTTGTGTTGTCAATGCAAAATAAGATCCCACCAACAAAAAGATCGCAAGCAAGGGAAACCGCCAACGCAAAACGCGAGACATTTTAGAGATACGACAAAGCGCAAGCCCAATCCATACAACACTCGCCACAGTCAAAGAAATCGCACCGGCAGCACCTCGCGTTTGACACAATAAAACCAATGCCAAAAGCGACAAACATAAATTTCCCCAAAATCCACTCTCTTTCTTTGCCATCCATGCCGCATAAGTAAAAAGTAAGATACAAAAGCCAAGCAAAATAGCAAAATAAGCGGGTTCTTCAAAAACACTTCGATAACGCACGCTATCCCAAAGAATCGGTGGCCAAAAATTTCCATTTGTCCATGCGCCCAATTCTGTTGACATAAATCCTTTAATGGAAACCTTAAGCACATCTGTTGCCCATGCCACCTCTAAGAAATGCAAAAACTCTAAAATCGAATAACAGGCACAATAACTAAAAAGTCCAACAAACGACCAGTAAAGTAAACGCTTTATTTCATCCCGAGGAAGAAGAAAACAACACCCTGCAAAGGTGTACCATGGGACAAATCGTTTAATGTCATTCAGAATGTTTGCAAGATGTTTCCCCTCAATCGCGGAGAAGCCAACGGCAAAGCATAACGAGATAAACATCCACAAAAACCAAAGCGTAGCAACAATGGCAAGATAACGAAAATAACGATGCGTCCACGTTAGTTTAAGTAAACGATCAACATTTAACAAAAAAAGGAACAGCAATGGATAAAGCGTAAGTTTTAAGAATGGTCCATGCGGGAAAAGGTTAAATGGATAAAGTAAAATTGTCAACACAAGAAAGACTTTTGTCGCACCATCTCGCCATGTAAGCGAATGATAAAACTGAGAGACGCGGTGACAACATGTACTCAACATAAAGACCCTTTAAACATCCTACTTCGCGCCACGACAAAGGAGCACTTCACGAATGGTCGCAAAGAAGGTATAATAATCTAACCAAAAAGACCAATTACGAACATAGTAAACATCAAGTGCAACGCGCGTCTCATAATCAATATCACTGCGACCTGAAATTTGCCAAAGTCCCGTAATCCCCGGCTTCACACTCGAAAAAGTTTCGTAAAACTCGCCGTAATACTTAACTTCATCCGCAACAATTGGACGCGGCCCAATCAGAGCCATCTCTCCTCTAAGGACATTGATCAACTGTGGTAATTCATCTAAACTTGTCTTACGCAAAAACTTTCCAATAGGCGTAATACGAGGATCCTTTTCAAGCTTGAAGTTCTTTTCCCATTCAGCTTTATACTGTGGGTTCTCCTCTAAGATTTGCTTTAATCGCTCATCCGCATCGGGATACATCGTACGGAACTTAAACACACGAATCGGACGACCTTTACGTCCGAGACGATTCGCAACATAAAAGACAGGGCCTTTGCTGGTTAACTTTACCAACAAGACCAAGAACAACATCGGCACAATCGCAATCGCAATCGCAATCAACGATAACAAAAGCTCAAAAAGGCGTTTTTCAATAAGCGACCCTTTACGCCGTAAACAATTTCCAGATTCAAATGCAAAGTAATTATAAAAGTTCGCCGCATACGTTCGAAGCACGGGGTATGTATTTTCCCCCTCAACAATCAATACGCGATGAAACATCAACATAAAGTGACGCAAATCAGAGAGAGGATACGTTGCACTTGGACAATAAATAAGGTAAACCTTCTTTTCTTTTGCGATAGGTAAAACTTCCGATGCGGCATAATTCGGCAACCCCTTGACCGCACTATCACTAACCGTTCCTTCTATTTTTAAAATCGCATGACGATCATCTGTAATCTTTGTAATAATCTTTTGGACGAAGGTTGACTCGCCCATAATGATAACAGGGATTCGACCTAAATTAAGTCGCCACATAATATGACGCAAAATCAACCGAAAAATCGGCAAGAAAATAAGACTTAAAAAAAGAGCAAGCGTCAATGCCACACGCGAATACTCAATATTCGTACGCGTAAAAGTTAAAAAAGCTGTAAAAAAAAGAAAACTCGCAATAACACTTAATGTCTGACGACGAAGTTCTTCTACGGGATTCATCGGCAACCCAGGGTAAAGAACATTCCCAAGATAAACGCGCCCCGCTAAATTCATCCCAACAACCATTACCGGAATCGGCCACAGTCGCAAAACAATCGACATCTCATAATGCGCTCCCAATGCTTTGTAAAGCCCAAACGATGACACAATCGCCACCACTAAAGCCAAAACATCAGCAAACAACAAAAAAAAGGAACGAGAACGGCCCGGGTAAGCAGAAAAAAACGGAACCTTCATCTTTTACCCCTCATCTAAAAGGACCTCAAAAAAAGCATTTAAGAGTCAAGTACTTACTAACTATTATAGTAACATATTATAGTATAAAAAACAAGCAAAATACACATGCACCCGTTTATTGAATCTTGCACAATGTAATTGCGCAGGTAAGAAAAGAAGAAAATCTAAA
>JAUNQZ010000053.1 GCA_030535915.1 bacterium | reverse complement strand
GGTGCAATTCAGGGGTTATCGCAGGTAGTAGAAGTGACATATTATAATTTAGATGTTATTATTTCGGTGGGCTATCGTGTAAAGTCTCCACGTGGGGTGGAATTTAGACGATGGGCAACGTCTGTTTTAAAGTCGTACTTATTGCGTGGTGTTGCGGTTAACCAGATGCGATTGCAACAATTGGATCAGACGGTTGAGGTCATGAAGCGTGTATCGCATACGCTCGATGCGGAACAGGTGTTGGATGTGGTGAAGACATATTCAACGGCATTGGATTTGTTGGATGGGTATGATCATCAGTCGATTACAAAACCTAAAGCGGAACGCGTAGCCGTCGAACTTTCTTATGAAGAGTGTAGAGAATTTATTGATGGGATGCGATTTGCAACTGAATCAACGTTGTTTGGAAATGAGAAAGACGGATTATTTAAATCTGCGCTTGGTGCAGTGTATCAGTCTTTTGGAGGAGAAGATCTCTATCCTTCTGCAGAGGAAAAAGCCGCGAATTTGCTTTATTTGGTGACGAAGAATCACGCATTTTCAGATGGAAATAAACGTATTGCTGCGGCACTCTTCTTGTATTTCTTAAAACGTAATGACCTGCTTTTGCGTGAGAATGGTCTAAAACGTATTACAGACCATACGTTGGTAGCGTTGACCGTGATGATTGCAAGTTCGCAACCGCAAGAAAAGGACTTGATGGTTAATCTCGTGATGACCTTTTTGCAATAGGTAGTCGAACCGAATTCATTGACAATTCTCTTTAGCCCTCTCGTTTTCAAGCGCGGAGGGCGTTTGGCCTGCTGGTATCGTATCGTCTAAATAGGCGATGCGATATTTTTCAAGCCACACCATTGTGCACTTTTCAGAACGTTAAAAAGTGCTTGACTTTTGGTTTGGGATTTGGGATATTGTAGGTACTGGCAGGCAACTTTTATTGTGTATTAACTGAGCGCAATAGACAGTAGGCCATTCACCAAGGACAATTAGGAAGCCTTTGGCCACCTTGTCTTTTATCGAGGACTTTCCGAAAGGGAAGTCCTCACTTTTTATTGTCTATGAATCTTTAAAGAAAAAGTGGCACGTTTTAAACGTACCGCTAAGTAAAATAAAGAAGGAGATGATGGCGCGACTCTCCAGTGGACGACTTTTCAGGGCTTCACCTCGCGGATCTTTTGTACCCACGCCGTAGCTAATGGTATACTACTTCCTAGCACCGCTACGCATTATAGCCCTCACAGTTCTAGTCTACAATGGGAGCTCCTCCTTGAATGCCTATATAATCTCAAACCAAAAGTCAAGTATTTTTCATTTTCTGAGATAAAGTGAAATAATTATTGACTTTTGGTTTGGGATTTGGGATTATAGGGGTACTGGCGAGAAACTCTGTGCGCGGTAGGATACAAACACAGTAGTAGAGTAGAGCTGGTAACTCTATATCACGTGCCTTTTAGAAAGCCCTTGGTTTATTCCAGGGGCTTTTGTTATTTTACTTGACATTTCTCCATGGTTATGGTTTAATGTTTTCAGTTTTTTGGATGTGCACTCCGGGGTGCGATACATTCAAGAGATCCGTGGCCGCCGGATGGTTCATGTCACTTTGGGAGTTTTATTCTCCCCCACCGAGGGCTGCGATGCCCTCATTTTTTTTTGCTTTTTTAAACTTCATTCGGTTATAATTGTGGACGGAATCTATGGAGGAGTTCCTGTAGGCTACGACTCCATGGAGATAGTGCTACCCTGCAGCGGGTGTGTGGCACCATCCGATCGGAGGTTCGCCCCCGTGCACCTTACTTGGCGAACAATCGTTTGTCGAGCATTTTTAGTTTATTCAATCCGTCGCCAGTTCTCTTCCTCGATTTAACACATAAGAGAAAGGTCGCCTGCGAGGGGACGATGTTCAAGATTGTGTATGTGCATTGTTTTTGTTATAATGCAAGTGTTAGCGGTATTAGCATAGTGAGATGGTAACTATCGTATAGATGATAAAGTATTTTAACGGGAATGCGAATCTACATTGAAAGGGCTTACAATGATTCGTCAGTTTATTTCTCCAGAGAAAAGTTTGTTACAGGGGGTTGTTGAACATTTGTTCAGCGCATCATTGCGTCAAACACCGATGGGTGCACAATCGTTAGCGCATTGTATGATTGTTGTTCCTACGGCAAGGAGCGCGCGTCATTTACGCTTGGCGATTGCAAAGCGTGCAGGCGAAAAAGGGGTTCTTGCACCTACCATTGTGCAGCCTGAACAAATGATTCAACCGCGTTCATTGCCATTCCCTGAAGCTTCTTTTGCAGAACTGTTAGCTGCATTAACACTCTTCCTCAGCACGCACACTTCTGAAGCATGGTCGCCATTGTTTGACAAAATACCTTCAGCTGAAGCTTCTAACTGGTTAGGATTCGCGCAGCAGTGCGTTCAACTCTGGAAGCGACTTTCTACAAAGGGATACACATTTAATGATGTTGCTCAATCACCCGCAGTGCAAACCTTTTTTACAGAACATTGCCAGGAAGAGCAAACACGGTGGAACCAATTAGCAGCGTTTGAAACCGATTTCCTCTCTTATCTTCATGCCAAGAATCTATGTGCACCCGTAGAACGTTTCGCGTATGCTAAAAGAGACCCTAAACTTCCCGACACTCCCATTGACACCATCCTTCTGCCGGCGTTAGTCGATCCATTACCTGTGATCTATGACATCTTAGAACAGTATGACGCGCAGATGAAGATTGTTGTTTTGTTGCATGCGTTGCCAACGGAGGCGCATCGCTTTGATCAATGGGGGCGACCATTAATTACGGCATGGACGGAAACGCCGCCCTCGCTGGAGGATTCTCTTTCGGATAAAAATATTCATCTCTATTTACAAAATGATGAACTCTCAAACGCTTTAGTAACACAACTGGCCAAAAGTAATCCGTACACTGAGAAGCTTGGACTCTCCGTATTAGATCCTTCTCTCTTTACTTCATTAGAGCTTGTCTGCCGCCAAAAAGAAATAGCGATTCACAATCCAAGCCTACATACGCTTAATCGCTCTTCCCTTGGTCGTCTGACGCAAAATCTCATCTCGCTTATCGCTTCGCCTGAATGTTCATGGGAAATCTTAAATGCACTTTTACATGAGGATGACATCCTTGTCTACATTGGCACACAAATCCCTGAATTTGATCGTACAAAATGTTTGCGAGAATTGAATCTTTACCAAAATACCTTTTTCCCAAAAACGATTCCTGATCGACTGTTGGATGAAGCCTCCTATAGCCATCTCGTGTTTGCCTTTAATCTCTTGCACGCCTTTCGTTCAAACCAAGAACCATCGCTTGCAACAACGCTTCGAACAATCTTCTCGAAGATTTATGCCACGCGAACGACCGCAGCGATGGAAAAACATGCTGCAAAGGAGTTCCTCGGCGCCATCCATGCGTTAATCGAACTCCTTACAGCGTTTGATGCACCACTTCTAAAAGATGCATCGTCCTCCTTGCAAACAGAGATTTTTAAAATTCTTCTCAATCAAGGCGACTATCAATTAGAAGAAGATGCACTAGCGTGTGTAACCTCGCTCGGATGGCTTGAACTTGCCTGGAGCGACTGTGAGACGCTTGTCCTTGCTGGTTTAAGTGAGGGTGTCGTGCCAGACGCAATTGTCGGTGATGCCTTCTTGCCAAACCAGCTTTGTCGCGTGCTTCAACTCAACACAAACGAACAGCGCCTTGCGCGTGATACCTTTCTCTTCTCTGAACTCCTTCGCGCACGACAGCCAGACGCCGTCCATGTGCTTCTTTCTGTCACTTCCGCGGCGGGTGAAATCCAAAAGCCCTCACGTCTCCTTTTCTTGTGTCAAGATGCCACCTTAGTAACGCGAATCAAACGCTTCTTTGGTGAAATCCCCTCCACGCGTCAGATGACACAACGCCTCGTGCCAGACGCATGGCGTCTTCAACTCCCTGAAGCAAAACCAATGAAAAAAGGTGCCATCCTCCAAACGAGCGCAACGGGTTTAGACACCTATCTCAAATGCCCATTTACCTATTACCTTTCAAAAGTCCTACGGCTTGAAGGTAAAAAAACAAAAGTCGAGCCGGAGGTTCAAACCTTTGGCAACTATCTACATGAAGTCTTAGATGCCTTTGCAAAGGACCCGCAGATGCGTGACCTAACGGATGAAGCGCTCATCTTTGAGGCCGTTCAATGCCATTTTAACCGTCTTACGAGCCCGCTACGGTTGGCACACACAAGAAATCTTACCCTCATCCTTGAAGCCTTAAAACGGCGCCTCAAAACCTTTGCTCATATTCAAGCTCAACTCCGGAGTGAGGGATGGCAAATCATTACAAGTGAATATCGATTTTCAAATTCACAGGCGATTCCGCTCACCGAAGATCTTTGCCTCCAACTCCGGGGTTCCATTGATCGCATTGATTATAAGGAGGGGGTCGGCTATCGTCTTATTGACTATAAAACATGGAAAGCAACCGATAAATTGAAGGATCATCTCATCTCCACGTCTAAGAAATCCACAACTTTCTATCAAAGTCGTCAGTATCCGCTCGGTCAAATTCTAAAGAAAGAATATGCACTAAAGTCCATCCAGCTTCCGCTCTATCGCTATGTACTTGAAGCTTCCGAACCGAAACGCTTTCGAGGAAAAATTACAAGTCTAGCCTACTTTATTCTTGGTGAATCGGAGCGTAACTCAGGTCTCTGCGATACGATTAAACTCAATGCCGAATGCCCCCTCAATAATCTCTATCCTTTAGCCATTGAATTGATGCAATCCGCCGTTCGTGATATTCAAAATGCCATCTTCTGGCCCCCAAGTCCAGAAAATGCCTGGCAGTGGGAGTACGCCTCGCTCTTCCTCGCTGAACCCAAAGAAAGCATTTCTAAGGCGTGGATTCAACAACAAGAGGCCCGCTTTGCAATGTATCACAAAAAGGAGGCGCGCCATGACTAATGCAAAAAATCTCATCCTAAGAGCCTCTGCGGGTACGGGTAAAACGTTCAGTCTCACCTCCCGTATGATTCGACTGCTTTCACAAAAGGGCATGAATGGCACTTACGTTGTCTCCCCAGCAGAAATCCTTGCGCTCACCTTTTCTCGTGCCGCCGCCTACGAAATTTATGCAAAGCTTGTTGAACGCCTCGCAACCGCAGCAGAAAATGAAAGAAATGCGCAAGAGACCAACCAACAAGTAGGGCTCTCCCTCACGCCTTCTGATTACTGCCACCTCTTACGACGCGTCCTCGCGGTTCAGCACATTGACACGATTGCCACACTCGACAGCTTCATTCTGCGAATGCTCCAATTCAAATCGCTCGAACTCGGATTCCCTGGCGGCATCAAGGTGATAGAAAAAGCGGAACAAATCGAGGCCATTACACGCGCAACGGAAACCGCCCTCTCGGATAACGAAGCAGAAATCTTAAAGCGCCATTTAGATGAACTCGATGAGGGCGGCAGTAAACGCAATGTTCAAGAACGTCTTGTTAAGATGATGAATGAGAACTTGGACCTTCTCCAAGGACATGGCGCGCTTCTCGAACGAACCACCGATGAGATTTGTGCCACCTTAGGTATCGATTTCACCGCTGCACATCGCCCTATTTGCACGCTCGAAAAAGCGCTCCACGACCACCCGGAATGGGAATCCTATGCAGCCTTCCCTGGTATCGTAGGGCTGATTGAACATATCCAAGCCTGGGATAAACAAACCGACATCATCCCCCAAAAAGGCCACGAAAAGAAATTTGCCGAAGCACTCCTCAATGACCCTGAAGGCGCCTCTTATTATGAATTCGGTCGAACCGACAAATGCAAACCCTTCCCCTCAAGCGTACGCAAAGCCGCCATCGCTGATTTAAAAACGATGCTCCATGGTGTACTCCACGAAAAGGTAAGGCGACAACTCTTAACACTCAAATTGGTAAAGACGATTGACGCGGTCTATGATAGACAAACACGACAACAAGGACGCCTGACATTTGCTGATCTCCCTTGGCAACTCCTTAAGCATGCTAACCAAACAGACCAGTTTCAAAACATCGAATACTATTTTGACACCCGATTCACGCATTGGGCACTCGATGAATTTCAAGACACCAGCCTCCTCCAATGGGCATGCTTAAAAGAGTTGATCGAAAATGCCGCTGGCGACATGGACGGACGCACCGTCACCATCGTCGGCGACCTCAAACAAGCCATCTATGCTTGGCGCGGAGGAGAAGAACGCCTCTTCAGCCACCTCATGGAAAGCCCCGAATTTAAAGCCCCCTACGGCGACGTTCAAAATCTCGCCACCTCCTACCGCTACGAGAAGCACACCTGTGACTTTATCAATTTTGTCTTTGGGGAGGAGAGTATGCGTTATCTCCAACAGCAACTAAATGCAAAATTAAACAACCTGTCTAAGCCATTGCTCTCCAATTGGCTTCATCCAAACGCGTGGATGATTCACCACCCGAATACCGACAAAAAGGGTCTCCCACTCGCCAATGATTCCGTCCGCGTCATTGAAGTGCCAAAAAAAGACGATAATGGCAATCGTCTCTATGATGCCCTCGGAGATGAAATCGAAGCGCTTTGGTCGTTGCGTCAACCTCTCGAGGCGCAGGGGGAAATCCCCAAAGAAACCTTCGCTGTTCTTGTAATGAAAAATGATCAAGGGGAAGAAATCGCAAACTATCTACGTTCGCGTCAACTTCCAGCCGTTTGGGAAGGGGAAAGCGACATTACCGACTTGCCAACCGTTCGGAGCCTTCTCGCATTGCTTCAACTCGCCGAACATCCGCACGATACCCTCGCTTGGGGAATGTGTTCCTATACCCCCATTCGCAACATTCTTTTTCCAACAAGCGAAACCCCAGAAGCCATCGCCCAAAATGTCTCCAGACAACTCACTGCAAACGGCCTCACACGCACGCTCATTGATTGGGTCTCCCGCTGTTGTGCCGAACCTCACCACCTCGATCCCCTTAGTAAAGAACGCCTCATTCGACTTGTCTCCGCTGCAGAAGCCTTTGAAAAACGCGCCTCTGCCGAACAAACAATGGAGAACTTCCTCGCCTTTTTGGAAGAGCAAACCTTCCGTACCATCGTTAAAAATCCCTCCCTCATTCGCGTCATTACCATTGACCGTTCCAAAGGCCTCGGGTTTGACCATGTCTTCGTCCCCATCTATGAACACAAAAGCTTCTTAACGCCCAAAAGTAATCCCTACTTCAACACGCAAGAACCCGGTGATGAAACCCCATGGACGATTGCTTCCATCCTCAATGAAGAACTCAAAGACGCCTTACAGTTCTTCCCCAAACTCAGCCAAGCACGCGAAGCAAGAATCGACCAACAAATCCTTGCCGCTATTCATAAGTTTTATGTCGCACTCACCCGCTCTAAAAGGTCGCTCACCGTGATCTTGCAAAAGACTTCAAAAAACGATGTGTTCCAAGAGAAAATTAGCTTCTCCACCTTCCTCAAAGAAATCTTGAGTAAGTCCGATTTCGTCCCACAACAGCTGCTTTTCGGCGAGCTCATCTATCAAGCCGGTGAACGCCCCACAACACTCAAGGTCTACAAAAAAAACTCGGAGGAAGCTTTCCAATTGCCACTATTCCCCGCATCTGCAACCGCCATTTCCAGCCATTCCCCATCCGATGTTAACGAGGACGCAATCGCCATCAGCAATCTCTTTGCACAAAACTATAGGCGCGCTGCACAACGCGGCTCCGATATCCACGACCGCTACGCAACCATCGCCTGGATTGATCCCGCCAATCCAAAGAACGACCTCGAAAAATACATTCTCAAAACCCCCTTGCGGGAAGCCTTTATCAAACCCGAAGGCCCCGTTGACGTATGGGTTGAATACAGCTATGAACGCATTGAGAATAATCAACGCCGCCCCGGCCGTTTTGACCGTGTCGTTATCACCGGCAAAGGCGATACACGCCAAGCCATTATCTATGACATCAAGAGCAATTATCGCCCCAAAGAACTTCCCATTGAAGACTTCTATAAACAAATGAAAGCAACATACACCCCGCAAATGAACGCCTACCGGCACGACCTCAGCCACTTACTCAATCTCCCACCCTCCTCAATTCAAACAACTCTCCTCCTCCTCAGCACAAAAACCCTCCTCCCCATTTAACATCCTTCAAGCCGCTATCGCGCAAAGTTTCGGAGAAGATAAAAATCAAGGATTTCTCATAATCCACGAGGGGGAGCGCAGTTGGTGACCAACCTGCACTCCCCCTCACAAAAATTAGAACTCTAATACGTTTGGAATAAACACTCAAAAACGGAAGTTTTTAGGCCTTTTAGACCGCTTTTTGGTTCAGTAATCTTTCGTGCAATAGTTCTTGCCGTATTAAATTCTTCTTTTGTGTTCACTTTCTAGAACCGTCTCCGGCTTTAATGTTGATAGAAGTTCATGTTCCACTCCGCCGCAAAGATTTGCGAGATAGTCTTTGAAGAGAGCGCCTGGATCAATCAGCGCCGTTTGAATCGGTGCAATCTTAAACGCACACCCGTCCCCATCAAGAACTTTCGCTTTCTCAAACAAACTGCAGCAGACCGAAATCTTACCTGTTTCAGCCTTTATCATCGGTTTGGGCATCAAGAAGGCATTTACAACTTGCAAGTTGTTTTGTTTAATCAACGGATGATAAGTCATTTGGTAGAGATGCTGCTTATTCACATCTCCAACTCCCGGACAACGTTGCAAGTTAACAAAATCAGGGTCATAATATTTGGCATCCAGAATGTAAAGCGTATCCGCTTTTGAATTGAGTGCGACAAAGTCGGGGCGCAGTTTGGTCCCGTCTTCCGAATCTTTTGATGGGGCTTCCAAATCTTTTTTATCAATCGTCCACCGCGAGCGGGATTCATAACCCGAAAAAATGTCGGCATTGAGCTGATTCCCGAAAACACGTCCGCAAACCTTCTCCCATAGAGTATGAAACGAACTTGTTCCGAAGAGCGAAAACGTTTTGGAATCATTCTGAGCTAGCACAACATTCTGAATGTAATGGTGCATCAATTGAAGTAGATGCTGTTTTTGCGTCACGAACTGAACTCGCATCTCCTGTTCAATCAGGTTCAGCAGTACACGTTCATCAGCGAATTCCTCTAACGCCACCCCTTCACCCAAAAAAGGTGTCGGCAAGTCTAGCAAGTCGGCCAAGCCGCTCGCGGCCAAACGATTGGAACAATCGGCGACAACCGCTTCATGCAACTTAGCAATCAACGTCTCCGTGTTTACGGTTCGTTCGGTCGTCCAATACTCCATGTAATACGGTTGAGCGTTGCGAATAAGCGGGTATGTTGTATCAACTGTCCGTTGCCAATTAATCTCTCCGTTGCCACACCGGCGATGTAATGACTGCATATTGGAGTACAGCCCATTCTGAAGATAATCATCAATCAGCTGAACGGCCAACGACAGTTTACTTCCCGTATGATTCTCATGTTCAAAATCAGTCTGAATCCGTAGGGGATGCTCGGATACGGAGGTCTGCTTTTCCTCCCGCTGATACTTATGAATCGCCTTCAAAATCGTCTTAAAGGCATCAAGTTCGCCGGAGGTGTCCTTTAAAAAGTTCTGCCCGTCAATGGCATCAATATTATAATACTTCGGGAAAAAACAGAGAAGATAGGGTTTGGCTTCCCCCTTAATTTCCACAACCCCAACATACGAGCAAGTCTCGCCTTGTGTGCAAAGCCCTTTATCTTTTAATTTCTGAATCAGCGCCTTGCACTCCTTTTCCGGAAGCTGCTGCTTTTCAAGAGCTTCAACTGTAATTGACTGAAGCTCCTTGAAAATGAGTACCTGATGAGCTAACCACTCATGCATTGTCTGCAGACTCCGCGTCCTTTACTGCGTCATTATCATCTTCCGTATTGGAATCGGACTCAGGTGTTGATTCGTCCGAAGGGCTATCAGGCCAGGGATAGTCCGCATCATTAAAGTCAATATCAAAGACTTTCTTAAGCGCTTCCTTACATTTGCCCAAACCTTTTGATGCCGTCTTCAACTCTTCACATAAGGTTGAATAGGATGCTCCGTTAATTGCGAAGAGGTTATCTCTGCGTAAACGAGCGGCATCCTCGTAGAGATAGAGTAAAACCTTGTTCACAAACTGCGTCCAAAAGGTTTCCTCATTCTTATCCATATCCTTCTGGACTTTCATAAACCAAGGCCCCATGAGCTTATCTTCATTTAAATGAAGCTTGACGCGCAAGGTCTGATTCAATTTCATCCGAAGAACATTCCAAAACTTCCCGACCTTACCTTTAAGCCCTTTAACACCATTGTCAATGCCAATATATTCAAACGCCCAACGCCGCTTAAAGGCTGTATCCAACGGATTCACCCCTTGGTCAGCATTGTTCATCGTAGCCCAGATATAGAAGTTTTCGGGGAAGTAAAGCTTTTTCCCAACAGGGAAGTTCCCTTTGGGGTCATCGAGATAGGCGCGCACTTCTTCGCTTACTGAAATACCATACTCGCTCTTCCCGTCTTCATCCCGATCTAGCAATTGGAAGAAATCACCGAAAACTGCCGCCGCCTCCGCACGATTCAACTCTTCAACAACCAGAATAAACGTCTGATCCTTTGCCGCCAATGCCTTTTTCAAAAGACGTAACAATGGCCCTTCAACAAACTTGTAGGTAATCTCGTTATCCTCCATCCACGGTTTATAGGTGCCAACAAACTGCTGATAGGAGTAGCTCGGATAAAAGGTCACGCGTTCAACATTTTTCGAATGATTCAACGCCTCCGCATCACCAAATCCTAAAATCTTCTTAACTTCTTCATTCAATTGAAAACTCTTGCCCGTTCCTGGCGCTCCGACGAAGATGCGATTGTGCGCTTTTGATTCAGATGGATTTGAAGGAGAACTATTACCTTTTCTCCCTCTAGCAACACCGTCTAAGTCAATGCCTAAATTAAGTGTAACATCAACCATGTGCTCATACATTTTTACAACTTTATCTTTCTCAGATTTTGGCACATCATCCCAATTCTCCCAATCAACACTTAAAAAATAGTGAACAAGCGTTTGGTTGCCGTCCCATTGGCAATCCCATTCTTGGTCTTCATGTTTAGCCTCATATTGTGCTTGGTAC
>JAUNQZ010000147.1 GCA_030535915.1 bacterium | reverse complement strand
CGATTCTCCATTTGGAAGATGAATCGTTGTTCGCCATTGCTTAGGCATAAATAATTGCGGATAATTTTCTTGTTCGAAATCCCCTACTCTAAAAATTTCCTTATCCAATGTAAAAGTTCTTAAATCTTTAGCAAAATCATTTTCTTCAAGTGCTGGAATTCCATAGGCAATATATTCATGTTCTTGCGCATAATATGCTGTTTGCCAAGCGCCAATAATAATAAATAAAACACCCGCATGAAAAAGAACAGAAAGGATACGCTTAAAATAAATCGAACCTAAAGTAATTGACAACATTACACCAAAGAAAATCCAAACGGCCCAAGAGACTGGCCATGTCTTTAAATACGGGTGTAAATATGGCATAGAAAAAGCCGCACCTACCAATGCACAAATACAAAGTTGTAGACCTGCACAAAAAGCAAGTTTTCGCCAAATACGACTTAGCTTTCCTCGAAAAGAAAGCGAATGGCATAGAGATGGGGATGCAAGCGTCTTCATAAACTTATTAGTATAACATATTTAGGCTTACTATGCACATTACTATTTATTTTGGCAATGACTCTAAAAGTAATCGAATAGATGGCACAAGATGTGCATAAATGCGTTTCCAAGCAGGACATAAATGCGACAATTTACGAGAATCTTTCGAAGCATCATGACCTGCACGATTCTTTGGACAATCTCCATTACAAAACGATCGCCATGGACATGCTTGACAGCTTTCGTTCCATGTTGATTTTCGTTTACCAAATGTAGTGTGTAATGGATTATCCCAAAGTTCATCCCAATCATGCGTAAAAATATTACCAAGACAAAGTTCTGGACGAACAAAGAAATCACAAGGATAAACATCGCCATTGTGTTCAACAACAAAGTAAGAACGACAATCTAATCCCATTGAACAACTATTCGCACACCCTGTTTGAATACGCGAGGCAATGGAGTCAAAGAGACGAATTGAAACATTTCGAGTATCTGTTGCAAACCATTCATCAAAGATGGTTGTAATAAAGTTTGCCCATGCTTCGGGTGTTACTGCATAGGGAAGAAGATTTCCTTCGTGGTCCCATTCCACACACTCTATAAACTGCATATAGCGACTTCCAATAGTATCACGGAGGTAATGATAAATACCTAAAGGATCATTTACATTTGCAGTCGTTACAAGTGTAAGAATGTTAAATTGAGCCCCAGCATCTTTCAAAAGTTCAATTCCACGCAAGACATCCGCATGACTTCCTTGACCAGCAACATTATAGCGACGAAGGTTGTGAATGGGTTCAGGTCCGTCAACGCTCACTCCAATTAAAAAACCTTCCTCTGCAAAAAACTTTGCAAGAGAAGGTGTCATCAAAGTTGCATTTGTTTGTACACAATTTTGAATAATAGAGCCCGGACGAGCATATCGTTTTTGAAGCTTAACAAGTGAGCGATAGAAATCTTCTCCCATCAATAAAGGTTCGCCTCCCTGAAAAGCAAAAGAATGCACGGGAAAAGGTAATGCTAAAAAACTTCGAACAAGGCGCGTTAGCGTTGCTTCGGTCATTCGATGGCAATTTGTTTCAGGGTAAAGTTCTGAACGTCCAAGATAAAAACAATATTCACATCGCAAATTACAATCTGCGCCTGCGGGTTTAATTAAAAGGGAAAAAGGTTGCATCTCTTTTGGCCTCAAAGGAGCATTAAAACAAAAAGCAGCCGTTGGCTGCTTTTTATTAGGATGGTGGGCCGGGCGGGACTTGAACCCACGACCTAGGGATTATGAGTCCCCAGCTCTAACCACTGAGCTACCGGCCCCAAAAAGACGCGCATAGTATACCAAAAAAAAATAAAAAATGCTATGAACATTTTCGATTCATAGCATTTTTCTTTTCGCTTTATTAACGATCGCGAAGGCGTTCTTTGCGACGTTCTTCATCTTTTCTAATAATTTCATCAAAGTCATCTTTTAACCCATGTAAGCGTGCACTATCTGCAGTACTTGGATCGACGACTGAAATCTGTGAACGATGAACAAAATCATTCGGCAACGACCAAAAAACATTACGGACAAAATATTCAGGTGTTGCACGATGTAAAACAACAACCTCCCCATTGTCAGCAATATTCATACGAGGCTCAACTAAAGGGAGATAAGCGCCCAACATAACCGTTGGGAAAAACCGTCCGTCAGGTCTATCTTCTACACGCAAAAAGAGTCGTTCTGTTTGTTCACGTGATGAACGAACAAGAAAGATTTGTCGTTGACGCGTTGGATCATTTTTAAAAAGTTGAAGCCCTTGCGAAACTACAATTCCAGGGATTACATGTATAAGTTTGCTCTCCGTATCGTATCGAATGCCATTGTGAATCGCACCAAAGGTAACAACATATGTTCCTTCCTTTTGCATTTCCACGGCGTTGCTAATCTTTAATGTAAAATTACGCGTTTGATTTGGTGCTAATTTTAATGGCACTGGTAAACCAATTTTTGTACGATCCGTTCGCAAAGGGAATGCAGAATCTGA
>JAUNQZ010000052.1 GCA_030535915.1 bacterium | reverse complement strand
ATGAGGAATGAGGAATTGAGCGCATGAGGACATGGTCGGTCGCGGTCCAGGAGGCTGAGTGGACGATTGCGCAGGGTGAACAATGGGTCGTGACGGGACCTATGGCGTCGGGTAAGACGACGTTGGCCTTGGCGTTGCATCGGGAGGCGCTGGAGGAGAGTGCGTTGGTGACCTTTGGGGGACAAGCGGCTTCGAGTGGTTCGGATTGGGCGGCGGCGCGTTACCATGCATCGATTGAGTATGACTTTCGCACGGTGGATGAGGTGCTCTCGTATGAGCAGGTTAACGATATTAATCCCTTTGAGGTGCGTCCGCCCGAACGCAAAGCGCGTGTAGCCTTTAAAAAATTGCGTGCGTGGTGTGAGCGGGTTTTTGAATTGGGGCCACTGTTGGATCGTTGGACGGTGCAGCTCTCGAATGGTGAACAGCGGCGGGTGATGCTTGCGTGTGCAATTTTGCGTCAGACGCCGCTTCTCATTTTAGATGATCCCTTTGCGGGACTTGATCCTCAGATGCAACAACGCTTGCGTGAAGTGCTTGCGGCATTGGTGGAGCAGGGGCGAACGCTTGTGGTGATGGTTCGTCATGAGGATGAAATCCCGCCGTGCATGACGCATCACTTGAAGTTGCGTCAATGGCGGATTGTACGTAAGGGGCGGTATCAAAAACCGCTGACAGAAGCCACGCCGATGACCTTTAAGAAAAATCCGCCTTCGTTAAAAACGCCCGTCGTTATTGAGGTGAAGGATCTCACGCTTCCAATCGATGGACGAATGCTTTTTGAACACTTTGATTGGGACGTTCATCAAGGGGAACGGTGGCTCATTGTCGGACCGAATGGTTCGGGTAAGACAACTTTGCTCTCATTGATTTCGGGGGATCATCCATTTGCGTATGCATGTGAGATTCAACGCTTTGGTGTGAAACCCGGACCCGGCGTGCCGCTGTGGTCGATTCGTTCGCGGATTGCAACGGTTTCGCCGGAATCACAAGTTTGCCTCGATGCACAGCAAACGGTGGAGTCAGCGCTTTTTTCAGGTTGCTTTGATGCCGAGGGAAATCGCTTGCGACCGACCGCTGCGCAACGCAAACAGGCGATGCAACTCGTTGCAGCGCTCGGTTTACATGAACATCTCCATGCGACCTTAGGAACGCTTTCTGCGGGTGTGGTACGATTGATGCTTGTGATTCGTGCGTTGGTGCCGCAGCCGGCATTGTTGCTGTTAGATGAAGTGTGCATGAATCTTGAAGTGGCTGAGACGAAGAAACTCTTGCGGTTATTAAAAACACTCTTTGAACGGACGCCGACATTGACGGTGATTTGTATTGCGCATCGAGCGGATCATATTCCCTTTGGGTTTGATCGCTGTTTGCAACTCGGTCGCTAAGGTGTAGAAAACGGATGGTGGTGGCGTTCTTAAAAAGATGCGTTAGACGAGAAAGGGAATGAAGATGCATTCGACAAAATCATTGTTTATTGTTTTGTTTGCTTTTGTTGCGATGGCTGCGGTGGGCGGTTATTTTACGGGTAAGATTACGACCAAACCCACGATTATCGAAACAACCGCAGAGGCCTTGCCGAAGACTTCAACAGCCTCTGCTGTGACATCTTCAGAAGATCTCTTGAAGTTGAATCGTGTGCTCTCTGAAAATGAAAAACTCCATCGTGAGATTGAACGCCTTAAAGCGTCGATTGCACAGGAGGAGACATTGCTCGAGGAGATGGATCCAATGGTGGCCGAGGCGCCTGCGCCCGCGGTTGAAGCCGCACCTCAGGAAATGCGCCGCTTGTCGATGGAGGATATCAAAGCGCAAGATCCTGAACGCTACGAACGGATGATGACGAATCTTCAACAGCATCAAAATCGTATGCGCGAAATGCGCCAACAGCGAATGGAATTTCTCACAGGTGTAGATACGACGCTTTTGACGGTCGAGGAACAACAGGTCCACTCGGCGTATTTGCAAGCGTTGAGTACGCGTGCGGCGGCAGAGGAGGCGATTTGGGAAAAGCAAATGGCAGGTGAATCGCTTGAAGAAGAAGATTTCGCAGCGATGCGTGAGGCGGCCTTTGCCGTGCGTGATTTACAAGCCGCTGAAACAACCGCCTTGCTCAATGCCGTTGGCACCATGTATAATATCTCTGAAGAAAATCTTGAGGGATTTGTCAATACGGTGAATGAAGTCAATGCGGTCTTAGGTGGAGGCATGCGAATGGGTCCGCCGCGTGGAGGCCCTGGTCGTCGTTGAGTCGAGGATGTCGCTTGCAAAGAAAAAAGAGGCGGAGGTCCGCCTCTTTTTTGTTGCGCGTGATGTGTAGCACTTACGAACCTGGATGCACAAAAGGTTCATTGGCCTTGCACATCGGGCAATCCGCGGGTTCCCACACTTGCGGTTCAATGTGTAAGAGCGCATAGGTCGGATAGTCAAACTTCGCCTTGCCGCCCGAGCGATCAACCAACACGAGCACAGCTGCGACTTCGCCGCCTGCTGCTTTGACGATATCGATGGTTTCTTGAACGCGACCGCCACGGGTGATGACATCTTCTGCTACAACATAACGCTTGCCAGGGATGATTTTGAAGCGACGCATCACAAGCATACCATCGGCATTCTTTTCTGCAAAGATACACTGCGTGCCGAGGGCTTTCGCGACTTCGTGACCAACGATAATCCCACCGAGCGCGGGGGAGATGACGCCTTCGATTTCGCCGATGTCTGCGGTGGCTTTCATGCGCTGGACGAGTTCTGTGCAAAGGGTTTGCGCATGATGCGGCCAACGGAGGACTTCTGCACATTGGAAGTAACGGTTGGAGTGAAGTTTAGAGCGCAACTCAAAGTGACCCTCGAGAAGGGCTTTGGTTGCTTTGAAAATATCAAGGACATCATTGTCTGTCATGAGCGTTTACCTTTCTTGTGAAAACTTAAATGAAATCATCATTAACTATAGCACAGTTCAACGATTTTGTCGACCGCTTTTATGCCTGTGTAATCTTTGCGAGGCCGCCGGTAGAGGTTTCTTTGTAGAGATTCGGAAGGTCATGTCCTGTCTCCAACATCGTGGCGACGACCTTGTCAAAGGAAATTGCATGTCGACCATCGGAGAGACACGCATACATATTCGTATCCATTGCACGCGCGGCGGCGAAGGCATTGCGTTCGATACACGGAATTTGTACGAGTCCACACACCGGGTCACAGGTTAACCCGAGGTGATGCTCGAGGCCCATCTCCGCGGCATATTCAATTTGATTCGGCGACCCGCCAAAGATTTGATTCACCGCGGCCGCCGCCATCGCACAGGCGACGCCGATTTCACCTTGGCAACCGACCTCTGCGCCACTGATGGAGGCGTTGGTTTTCACAATTGCGCCAATGAGACCTGCCGTTGCAAGCGCGCGAATAATGCGTTTCTCTGGCACTTCATGATGGCGATAGAGATAATAGAGCACCGCCGGTAAAACGCCCGCGCTACCACATGTGGGCGCTGTTACAATGAGACCTGAACCCGCCGCATTCTCTTCCGCAACCGCGAGCGCGTAGGCAAAGAGCAAGCCGCGCCCACGCAAACCTTCACGCATGCCAATCGCGCGTCGATGATAGGCACTCGCTTTGCGTTGAAGGCCGAGACCTCCGGGGAGGACGCCTTCGGCTTCAAGTCCACGTTCGACCGAATCTTTCATCACGGCCCAGACTTCACGCAAGTGATCAAAGACGGGTTGCCCTTCGTATTCCAAGACATATTCCCAGAAGATACGCCCGGTTTTTTCGTACCATTTGAGAATGCCATCCATTGTGGTGTAAGGGTAAGCAATGTTGGTAATCGCGGTTTCGCCGGGACCTTCGCTCAAGAATCCTCCGCCGACGCTATAGACTTGCCATTGGGTAAAAGACGTTCCCGCTTCCGTGAGGCCTTCAAACCGCATACCGTTGGGATGAAAGGGTAAAAAGGTCGTAGGCTCCCAAACGATTTCTGTACGGTCAGCGCCTAAGACATCGAGGATCGCCTTGTCGGTAAGGTGACCTTTTCCCGTTGCCGCGAGAGAACCAAAAAGTGTCACACGAAAACGAACCGCTTGTGGCGCACGCTTAAGAAAATCTTGCGCGGCACGACGAGGACCCATCGTATGAGAACTCGAAGGTCCAATGCCAATCTTAAAAATATCTTTAATCGAATCCATACGCTTTCCAACTCCGAATAATGAATTGCGAATTGATGTAGAAAAATGTTTCGCTCTAAAAGTGCGATAGCGACCTTAACGCCGCTTCAATGCACGCTTGTGAAAGAGTTCACGCACGGCTTTAATGTACGGTTCCTTTGTTGAAATGTTCAACACATCGGCGCCCATTTGAATGAAGCGTTTTTGAAGCGTTTCCATGCGGCGAGCCTCGGCTTCAGCAAAGGCTTTTCGAATGGCTTTGCTGGAGGTGTCAACGAGGATTGTCTCATGCGTTTCGGGATCAAAGAGTTCCACGAGGCCAACCTTTGGCAAGGATTGTTCCGCCGGATCGGTAATGGAGCATGCAATGACATCGTGACGACGCGCAAGCATCGAAAATTCGCGTTCAAAATCGTTGTCACGAAAATCGGAAACAAAGAAAATTACCGCTTTACGATGTTGTGTTGCAGAGATTGTTCGAATCGCCGCCTTGATGTCGGTGCCCTCGCGGGTTTCTTCGGTCGCCAAGACTTCACGCACCAAGCGTTGCACAGCGGTACGACCTTTGCGTGGCGGGAGCATTTTTACAATGCGATCAGAGAAGAGAATCAATCCCACTTTGTCTTGGTTTTGTAGAGCGGTCATTGCAAGTAATGCGGTGATTTCCGCGGCACGCATCGCTTTGGAGTGCCCTTCCGAACCAAAGCTTTGACTGCCCGAGACATCAACAACAAAGAGAATGGTAAGTTCACGCTCTTCATTAAATCGCTTCACATGGGGGATGCCCGTGCGCGCGGTGACATTCCAGTCAATCTTACGCACATCATCCCCTGGTTGATAGGGTCGAGATTCGTCAAACTCTACCCCTTGACCTTTAAAGACAGAATGGTAATCACCACTCAGTTGGTCATCCATTAAGCGTCGGGTTAGGATGCGAATCCTACCGACTTCTTTCATTAAGGCTGCGGTATCAATAGCCATAAGCGTTCACCCAAAATAAATCTTACAATCGGAGGCATTGCTCATGCGTCAATACGCTCCGCTTACAATTGACTTAGGGCACGGGGATTTCGTTGAGGAGTTGATCAATGACCGCATCGGGGGTGAGGTCTTCGGCTTCTGCCTCGTAGGTGAGGAGAATACGATGCCGCAAAATTTCGTGTGCAACATCCTTGACATCTTGCGGGGTAGTGTAATCGCGGCCTTTAATCAAGGCATTGGCACGGGCGGCTAAGTTCAAGCACAACGATGCACGCGGAGAGGCGCCCAATGCAATGGCGGAGGAAAGGTGTGCAAGCGCAGGCGTCGTCTTAGGATCACGCGTGGCAAAGACCAAAGACAAGATATAATCTGAAACCTTGGCATCACAATAAACCGACTGTACGGCTTCAAGCAAATGTTCCAAATCGCCCTCTGCAAGGCAACAGGTCGGATGCACATGGATGGGCTGCGTGAAGCGTTCCATAATGCGGCGTTCTTCATCCATTGACGGATGCTTCACAATACACTTGAGCATGAAGCGGTCGGTCTGAGCTTCTGGCAAAGGATAAGTGCCTTCTTGTTCGATGGGGTTTTGCGTTGCCATCACAAGGAAGGGCGTTGGCAATGGATAGGTCTCCGTGCCCAAGGTCACTTGACGCTCTTGCATGGCTTCCAGCAAGGCGGATTGAACCTTGGCAGGCGCACGGTTAATTTCATCGGCGATGAGGAGGTTCGAGAAGACCGGCCCTTTATGCGGCGTGAAGGTGCCATCCTTTTGATTGTAGATGAGGTTACCAATCACATCGGCAGGTAGCAAGTCGGGGGTGAAGGAGATGCGCTTGGTGTCAAGCCCCAGCGCCGCAGCCAAGGCTCTCACCGCAGTGGTTTTGGCTAAGCCTGGGACGCCTTCCAACAAAATGTGTCCACCTGTCAAAAGGGCGATTAAGAGCGCATTGACTAACCGCTCTTGACCAATGAGACTTTTGTTGACTTCTGTACGAATAGCAGAGAGGATATTGATACACCGGTGAATGGTTTCATTAGGCTGCGATTTTTGTGTCATTTTTAGACTCCTATAAAATGCGTGCACACATGTTAGTATGCCAAAACAATGTAATATTATACTTTGAAATCCAAAAATAAGCAAATGCCTTTTTTAAGAATTTTTTAGTAGAGGGTTTTAACCTAAGACCCGGTCAATGGATAAGAATCGTCTATTAAAAGTCTGTGACTCAAGCATGCTTTTGTGGATATTCAATCGCATTCGCTCGAAGATAACGCAAGACGGTTTGTCGATGAACGCAAAGCCGCTTCGCAATCACTTGAATCGGCACTTTGCGTTCCAGCAGTTGCAAAATCAATGTTTTATGTGCGTGGATTTTGGAGGTCGGTCGCGTTCCAGCGCGGCGCCCGAGCGGAAGGCCTCGTGCGCGTCGCCGCGCAAGCGCTTCGCGTGTGCGCGAAGAAATGAGGTTGCGTTCAATTTCCGCCGAGAGACCAAAGGCAAACGCGAGAACCTTCGAGGTGATATCGTCACCTAAACGATAGCCATCTTTAATCGTCCATACGCGAATCCCGCGCGAAAGACAATGATTGAGCATATCAAGAATCATAAACAGTGATCGTCCCACACGCGAGAGCTCTGTACAAATGAGTAAATCCTTGGGCGACATCTCGTGAACGAGACGCCCTAACGACCGCGACTCCCACGGAATCGTTCCCGAAATGGTCTCTTCAAACCAATCATCAATCGAAAGGGATTGCTGTCGACAAAAGGTTTCAATTTCGTAGCGCTGATTTTCAACCGTTTGTTTATCTGTCGAAACACGAATATAGGCATAAACCATAGAGGACTCCTTTTTTTAGTAGAGGGCCTTCCACCATCGACCCGGTCAATGGAGGAAAACCATCACCTTTTCGCTTGTTTATTTGTGAGAGAATATGATAAACTTGAGCGTAAACTTGCATTATACAGGATAGAGGGTTATGTTAATATGACATTCTTCAATGACTTGGGAATTGTAATTGTTGTTGTTGCAATGGTTGCATTAGTCTTTTCTCGCTTTAAATTACCTTTAACGGTGGGGTATATTCTTGCGGGCGTGATTGTGGGGCCGAACTTTGGCCCTAAACTCATCACGAGCCCCGCAAACATTGAGATGCTCTCCGATTTGGGCGTGATGTTCTTAATGTTCTCTATTGGCCTTGGCTTTAGTTTTAAACAACTTCGTGTGCAAGGATTCGCGGTCGTTTTTCCTGCGATTTGGGATGTGCTATTGATGGTTGCCGGGGGTTTCCTTATGGGGAGTCTCCTTGGTTGGACGCACATGGAATGTTTCCTTCTAGGACTCATCATTTGTAACAGTTCGACTTCTATCGCGGCAAAAACACTTGAGGAACTCGGACTCTTAAAAGAACGCTTTGCTTCAAATGCGTTTGCCATAGCGGTGATTGAAGATATTCTCTCGATCTTGCTGATTGCGATTCTTTACAGTGTTGGTAGTGCGGATCATGCGGGGGCATGGACGGACACCGTGCTTGCGATTGCAAAGCAAATGGGCATCCTCTTACTTTTCCTTATCGGAGTAATTGTATTGGGTTTGCTTGCGATTCCGCCGTTAATGAATCGTGTGGCGGTCCGTTTTGGAAATGAAATTGTCCTTATGACGGCATTGGGTTTTTGCTTTGGGGTTTCGCTTTTAGCGGATGCTTTGAAGCTCTCCATTGTTGTGGGAGCCTTTCTTGCAGGAACAATTCTCTCTTATGTCAATGCTCGTGAACGCCTCGTTCGCACGGTGAAACCCGTTTCACAACTTTTTGCAGCGGTCTTCTTTGTGACGGTCGGACTTCTCGTTCAACCGATGGTGATTTGGGATAACATCTTGACGGTACTCTTAATCACTTTCAGTATGATTGTCTTAAAATGCATCAATGGCGTTGTTGCGGCATTGTTGGTCGGAGAACGCCCTACCGATGCTTTCCGAACGGGACTTGCGCTTGGTCAGATTGCAGAGTTTGCCTTTATTATTGCGGCGGTTGGTGCAACGCTTAATATGACCGATCGTCCACTCTTCCAGATTTCAGTGGGCGTGGCTTTGCTGTGTACGGCAACAAACCCCTACCTTTTACGCTTTGCTCCAACAATCTGTAAGCGCCTACGCAAAGGGATGCCAAAAGGTCTTCGCCATGCCTTAATGACTTATCGTACGACCATTGAGAATATGCGAAATCGGAATCGCCAAACAGGTCGTGGGGCAGTTTTGCGAATGGACTTCTTTCTTTTATTGGTTGATGTTTGTCTCGCGATTATCTTTGCACTCATCATCTATATTATCTCGACCATCCCTATGATTGAACGCTTCCTACAGGGGATTGAACACTCCTTGCAACCACTGCCATGGACAATCCCGTGGGGAGGTCTCATTTGCGTGGGAGGATTGATGGTCTTGGCAGTGATTCCGCTTTGGGCGGCGTATCATCATCTCACTCACATCGCAAATGAACTCGCTGCTGCAACGGTTGATATTTTCCCTTCAAAACGCGAGAACAAACGCATTCGTCGATTGATTCGTAATTTTTTACGCGTTTTATCGGCGTTTGGCATTGGCACTTTTATGTTGGTACTTTCAACGCCTTTCGTTGCGAATGTTTGGATTTTGATTCCCTTTATTGTGCTATGTGTCTTAATCGCCTCCCGCTTTTCGCATCGTCTCAAATCAACCACGGCTCATCACCAAAACAAATTGCGTCAAGCATTTGACATTGAGGAAGCGGAGGACGAAGCCCCCATTGATCGTCAATCCGTACATCAAATGATTGACTTTCACACGGAGATTTTGATACTTGCGAAGACTTCTCGTTGTTGTGGTAAAACGCTTGCAGAGATTGACCTCCGTCGTAAAACTGGAGCCGCCCTTATTTCGATTTATTCCAAGGCCTTTGATACGCAAATCGCACCTGGTGGTGACACACGGTTGCAGGCGGGTGATTGTATCGTTGTTTGCGGTACGGATGAACAAATCGCGCATGCGATGAATCTCTTTAATGAGCGTGTGCGTTAAGATGCTTGCGATTGCTCAAAGATTGAGAGATGCTCCTCCTAATGCGCTTTCATCTTAAAAAGAAATCCCTCGGATTGCCGGGGGATTTCTTTTTATCCATGCGATAATATACGCTTTGTTAAGGCGTAACCGTCATCGGTTGAGCGGTCGTGCGGGTGGCAAAGTCAGGCGCATACATCGATTGTAAGGTCGCCAAACCTGGTGTACATGTGCCGGCATGCGTGGCTTTGAGTTCATACTCAATGACGGTCGTGCCACGGCGAAGATCGCCAATGAAGATGTCAAGCCCTTTATCGCCTGGTAATAGATAGGCACGCGTTGACCAATCCCATCTCGGCTGCTGAATCATCGGTTCGGTATGCGCCGGGCGATGATCTTGAATCCATACGCGATCAAGGGGTTGAGCCGCTTCAATTTGCAATTTTACTTGTATCGTTTCGCCGACTTTGGGATTGCTCGGAGTGTAGGTCCGCTGTATCGTTACGCCATATTCAGGGGGGAGCTCCAATGGCGGTACATCCTCAATGCGCAAGGAATAATTGGCGACGACTGAACCAAAGGAGAGACCTTCGGTATCTTTCTGATAGGTGAGGGTTGAGCGTACGCCATCCGATGCGGCGACCTTCGTGCAAGTGACGGTAGGAGCCTTGTCGGATTGTTTAGCAATCTTTGACTGGAGTAAACAGTAAACGGCTGCGGTTGTGGCACGCGTTGAACCCCAATCATTCATACGAACATTTTGCATCAACCAAAGTGCTGCTCCTTCGGCTTCTTCCAGGCGACCTGCTATACGAAGAACTTCTGCACGCAAGACATGGGTTTCAATCGGCGTCGAATACCAATTCCACCAGGTGCGCTCTTGTGGCCATTGCGTGCCCCAAATATCAGAGGTTGTCATTGCTGCAAGTACGCTATCCAAACCTCCTTGAGCAACGGTTTCAATGCCGAGTCGTTGTGCTGCGATTGCGAGATAGAGGCGCTCTTGAATGCCTGCGAACTTCCGTTCACGCAAACATTCATCGGTGAGATCATCCTCAAGTGGCCATTCTTCCAACCATGCCGTACGCGCATAGACCCACGCAGGGAAGGGAAGACGGTCGGCTTGCTTCTCAAGGACTTCTCGTACCGCAGCTTCAAGTTCAACGGGAAGATGCCCGAGTGTCTTCAATCGCGCCGCACCTACACAAATTTCAGCTGTGATGTAGGGGTCTTCATCGCCTCCAGGGAACCACGGCCAGAGTTTTCCGGCTTGACGCATGCCAAGGAGTTTACCTTGCAATTCTGCAATTTGTTTATCGGCATCTGCTGGAGCGGCATTGTACGCCTTGAGCAAAAGCATCGCATTGAGCTTCGCAAAGGTCTGCTCGGAACACGCGTAGGGGAAGATGAGCTGGTGCTGTAAGGCTTTAATCACAAGGTCATTGGGACGATGATTCCAGCGTTCTGTCAAGGCGACCTCCGGCGTAGGGGTGAGCACCGAGAGGCTGTAAGGCTCGGTATGCTTGAGGGTAATGGGATAGACATCCTCAATGGCGATACGATTGTCATCTACAGGCAACTCAACGCGGAGCGCATCGTAAGGCGAGGTAAAGGCAAAGGCTTGTGTTCCGGGACGGAAATTCGCCGCCACCTCCCATGAAACGGTTGTGGAGCGTTCGGGTTCGAGGGTGACCTCTCGACGCTGACCATTATTGAGCTCCACCCATGTGGAAATCGTTTTTTGGGTGGTATTGGAAACGGCCACATTGAGGGTAATGCGATCGCCTACACGCAAACGGCGGGGAAGGTAGGGGCGTAACATCACCTCTTGCTTCGCTACAATTTGCTTCTCCAAAAGTCCGCTACGACCATCGGGCGTATAAGCAAATGCTTTTAATTGCCACGTCGTCAGTGTGTCGGGGAGGGTAAAGGAGAAGACCGCCTTACCATCGACTAAGCGTTTTTGCGGGACCCATGTCGCCGCGCGAGCAAAGTTTGAGCGAACCTTTGCGGGGGTATCAAAAAAGCTGCCTTCCTCCTCCATCTCTGCATCGTAGCACGCATCGGCTCCTTCATCATCCATGCCGAGCGCAACGGGTGCCGCCTCAGGCATGACACCATCCATAACAGCATTCTTCGCACCTAGCATACGGTCGGAGGTAACGGAACGCCTTTTTAACATCTGAGGTGCCACCGCAGTACCGCCAAAACGACAGGGGTCACTCGGTAAAGCTTCGCGGTAGAGTAAATGG
>JAUNQZ010000146.1 GCA_030535915.1 bacterium | reverse complement strand
GCGATCGAGATTGAGCAGATCGCAATCGAGAAGGGCTTCGCTGCTTCGACGGAGAGACCTAGCGTATGGCCTTTCTAAACAACACTAAAATTGACACACATTTCAAACAATTGTTTAATTTAATCGTTTAAACGTATGAAAAAACTTTTTTACTTGGCTTCAATAGCTGCGTTGGCTTTTAGCAGCTGTTCGAAGGATGACACTACCGGTGCTGTAGTGAACACCAAGAGTGGCGGATTCACGATCTCAGCTTCAGTTGTATCAGATGATGCTACTACCCGTAACTACTTGGGTGAGGTTGATGGTGAGCTTGCACCTCTGTGGTCTAAGACCGATGTAATCGCTGCATTCAGCGATGGTACCGCATCTGAGGGCGTGTTCCACCAGAATGTTCCTTTTGCAATTGATCCTTTCGATGCTGGTCAGGAGGATGCAGATTTCTTGAATCAGGAGAATGGTTTGGCATTGCTCGGTGGTAAGAACCTGTTGTTCTACTATCCTTACAATGCAAAGGCTTCTCTTCCCGAGGGCTTGTGGAATGCACGCGATCCTAAGACTGGCGTTGCAACTTTCAACGCTGACATGGTTGATTTCTTGGAGGTCAAGGCTCAGCAGGGTTATATGGATGGTTCATTCATCTCAAATATGGCTCCTTCAGTAGGTACTCTGCCCGTAAGCGCTGTTGAGGTTGAGGATGGTACCGCTGTTGCTGATGTTCACCTCCAGCCCGTTGTTGACTACTTGGTATTCAAGGCTGTAGGTACCCGTCCTATCACCAAGTTGGAGCTTCGTCTTTGGGGTGGTCCTCAGGACGATCGTGACTTCTTGCCTATTGCTGGCGAGGGTACTTTGCAGAGCTACGTAGTTGATGCAAACAAGATTGGTAAGGCTGATGCTGGTGAGGCTACTCGCTACTTCTGGGTTCCCGGTGAGGACGTTACTGACGTTATCACCCTTCAGCCCGGAACTATGACCGACGCTGTTTGCCACGAGGAGAATACTTATGTATTCGTAATCCCCGGTGGTATCCTTGGTATGGGTCCTGAGGCTGAGGTAGAGGCATATATCGACATCTACGATGCTGAGGGTAACAAAATGCAGGCATATTTGAAGGGTTCACAGCTTGACGGAGCTAAGGTAGGTACTGGTGCAACTGCTGTTGAGTACTGGCGTCACATCTCTGAGTCTGAGGATGGTCTGTTGGTAGATCCCATTATGAATATGGAGAACCACGTATTCAATGCTAATCCCATTAATCCGAATACTGGCGAGCGCGAGATTTTCGAGTTCAACCCTGAGGGTGATGTAATTATCCGCGACCAGATCGATCTTCTGCAGTACTTTGAGGAGTATCAGGCAGCATTGGAGGATAAGCAGTCTGCTGCAACGCCTGCTGTTAATGTATCTACCGGTGAAATAGAGGTAGAGGGGGATCCTCGTTTGAAGGATGCTTACATTTGCAACAACCACGCATTTGACTTCTCTCCTGAGGCTCTCGGTGCACTCGCTACAGAGTATCGTAACGCTGGTGACGAGCCTAAGTTTAACAAGTATATCAACAAGTACCACATCTATGGTTTCCCCTGTGTTGATACATATTCCAACAAGTTCCGTGGTAATGGAACGGAGGAGCATCCCACTGTTATCTCTAACGTGAAGCTCGCTTCTCCCAGAGGTCTTTTTGGTACTATTACTCCCAATGCTAATATCTCAGGTGTTACATTTGAGAATATCGTAGCTGCAGAGTGGCAGGTACCCGTTAAGCAGACCCGTGCTGCAGTTGAGACTGAGACTGAGACTCGTCGTGGTGTTATCCTTGGTTTTGAGGCAATGCACAAGGAGGTATTCGGTAAGGGTGTAAAGGTTGTTAATCCTACTGCTGATGCAATCGTAGGTATCGCTAAGGCTGGTAACTATGCTGCTATCGAGCTTGATGGTATCACCTCAAATCTGGAGCATATCTTTGGCGTATTGGAAGCTGAGGCTGGAATTGACCTTTCTAAGACTTGGGCAGAGGCTTCAAAGGTAAATGGTAGCATCTTTGAGTTGATCGCTCCTGATAGCCGTATGCACACTGTATTCAATGTTGACAACATTGCTTCTTCTGCTGCTAACTATGCTAAGTTGACCAGCAAGGTTTTGCTTAAGCCCTATGGCGATCAGAAAGTAGTTGGTGTTGCATCTGTAGTACTCGGCGGTGAGAGCTGGTGGACTGGCGGTCAGATCGCAGCTTCACAGGCTAAGGCTACCGATCCTTATTTGGTTAAGTATGCAGAGCAGTTGGCTAATGGACAGGCTGAAAATGCAGCTACATATACATATAAGCTTACTTGCAATATGAACCTTAACTGGGAGAACCTTAGCGATGTTGAGGTTAACGGCGATGAGTATGATGATGTACCTTGGGTTGGTTATGCTTATGCTCGCTTTGATAACTTTGATGGCGACAACAAGACCGTTAAGGGTGTTGTAATGAAGTCAGCTGATGAGTTCCACGCAGATGAGTATGCAGACTCACAGATTGCTCCTTTCGCATTTAAGAATGTTAAGAACT
>JAUNQZ010000145.1 GCA_030535915.1 bacterium | reverse complement strand
CGGAGTAATCTTTGAAAATTGGTATCCTGAGAAGAATACATAAATGCCGTAAACCTTACAAACTGCGACATAAACAATAATAACAAACAGAAATTAAATAAGCAATACAATGTCATTAGCAATTGTTCTCCTATAACTTTTGCACATATATTTCTTGTTTTATCAATTGCTTTTTATTACTTTTGTAAAAGAAAGAATTGGAAGTCTGTAAAACATGGAATGGCTAAAGATTAAGACATCGACGGAGATGGTGCGGGTAAGTACCGAAGAGATTGTTTACGTCAGTGCCGACGGGAACTATTCTGACCTTGTGCTCACAAATGGGTGCAAGCGTACCATGACATTCCAGTTGCATTTCTTTGACGAGACGTTTAAACAACTGCGCAACAATACCTTTGTCCGTGTGGGCAGAAGTCTGATTGTCAACAAGCGATACGTGTTTGTAATCAATCTCACAGAGCAAACAATAACGTTCACTGGACAGCATCTCAGAGATGATATTAAGCCACTAAGAGTTTCACGCGAGGCACTGAAACAGTTGATGGAGCTTTTAGCAGAAGAGAAAGGAGGTGAGGGATGAAAAAAGATGACGAACTGATTGACGGTTACGAGAACGTGCATGACGGACAGATAACCGAAACGCCGATTATCATTATAGAGCGAGATGATGATGACGTGCAGCAGGAAACACCTGTCGCACCTAAGCGCCGTTTCCCGAAATGGGCGAAGATAGCCTTGACCATTGTTGGTTTGCTTGCTGCCATAATCATGGCTTTTGCTGCTTATAAGACATGGTCGTACTATTATAAATTAGGTGTGTCAATATCTGTTTCTCCCAAAGAGAACATTGAGAAGCTGCAGCGTAAGGCAAGCAGCGAAGCATCGGAGGTGATAATGGAGAGCGACAGCATTCTGGGCGTGGGGCTTAACATATATGCCATTCATGGTTTGCAGGGAACGATAGAGTTTCAGGAGCCCGACACTGCCGACGCATCTGTTTATCTCTATTGCCGTTCTGTTGACTTCACCGCCGACGGGCACTATCTTAGTTCGCTGGTGGCAGAGGGCAAGGAGCATCAGTCAAACGCCCATCGTTTAGGATATATGGCGATGGCCAATGGCAACAATGTAATCGGCATCTCGCGTTTCGAGGATGTGAAGGACTATACCATTGAGCAAGGCGGCAGTTACTTCCGCCAGTTTGTGCTGGTAAGCAATAGCGACTTGCCTCTGCGTTTCCATCTGCATGGTAAGGTTGAGCGATGCGCCATAGGCAGGATTGACGACCGCCTCTACTACATCACCACCCGCCACAAGGAATCGATGTGGAGTTTTGCCGATGCGTTGCGCGAATATGGTTTCACTGATGCCATTTATATTACCGGAGGCACCGGCTACTCATTTTTCCGAGACCGAAACGGCAAGCGTCACGACATACATGACATAGCCAACTATCCTCACAAGAAGTGGCAGGGTATTATACCATGGCTTGTGTTTAGGAAGAGATAAATCACACTAAGGAAGAAGCAAAACTTCTTCCTTTTTTTAATTGGCGTTTGCATCGTTGCTGCGTTATAGGTTGACGTGTCTTAATCAACAACAACGTTCTCCTATAATAAAAAAATCTGAAATATGCAAATCTTTGCAAGTCGTTGATAATCAGTTGATTTTGAGATTCAAAATATTTTACATACTTTTGCAAAGGCTTTTCGAAGCTGTCACATCGTTTGAATTCCCAATATTTTTAATCTTAAAATTTTAGCAAAATGAGTAATTTAAAAACTTATTTCAATGATGTTGTGTACATAGTTAAAAACATTCCAGCTTACGCAAAGGCTGTTCCGGTACTTGCCAAGGCTCTGTACCACAGGTTTATAGGTCATGGAGTGTTTGAAGTTACCTTCATTAAGGTTGGCAAGAAGTGGTATTGTGAGGTGCCGGGATTCCCGAAGGAGTTGTTCGAGCACACCCTGATGGTGGGTGGCGCTGCCAAGTTCATCGATTACTACTCACGCGGAGAAGACAAGGTGGTTGCCGAATTTATGATTAGCAATGAAAAGCAGGCAAAGTATTTTTGCGGCGCAAGTCTTAAGAAAGAGAGTTCTACGCTTACCGGCGGCGCCTTCTACCGAGTGGCAGGTCCGTTATGGAACGAGGAGTTGTGGCTATGTCCCGTAACGCTATTCGTTCTTGGCAAATACCCAGAGCGAATACTTCTCTTCCGCATGAACAAGAACCGTCTTGGATGCCCCATCTACTTTGAGTAACCCCATTTCATACAACAAACCGAGGGGTTCATACAACGAGCCGCTTCTCTTTTGGACAGGAAGAAAAAACGTCTTACCTTTGTATCGTTAAAACAATAATTAAAAACAAAATCATGAAAAAGAAAATCATTATTTATTCAATTGTCCTTTTCGTAATATTGATAGGATGTGGATTGTTTCTACGTGTAACCAATATGGACAAAGAATCGGAATCCGAAGTAAATGAAGCCAATGACACTATAGTTGATGAACTTGATTACATAGATCACGTGGTTATTGATATTCAGCCTTTAGGCAACTTCTCTGAGGCAGAAGCGGAGAGGATAGCGGGGGAACTGGAGGTACTCGCATTTGAGCAA
>JAUNQZ010000051.1 GCA_030535915.1 bacterium | reverse complement strand
TGAGAATTCGACAACTGTTCCCCCAGTCACTGCGTAATTTTGCTTGCAATTTACAGTTTTTTCTTTTGATAGGACCAAAAAATCCAAAGGAAAACCCCCGAGAGGATGATGGAGGCAAGAAAGGCTGGAAGCATCGCATCTGATTCATGTCCAAGATGCCCAACAATAGCATAGAGGAGGGAAACTAGCGCGTTTCCTAGGAGTGTCGCCCAAAGTGTTGGCCAAAAGCGATACTTCGCAATGCCTGCAAAGAGCACCGAGGCTTCGGCTAAAATAGGAACTGTTCTCAACGCGATGAGGGTAGGGATGCCGTGATGTTCAAAAAAGGTTGTCAGAAGGTTGGCTTCACGCTCACCAAGAAGTTTTCGCGCAGTTGTTTGAGCATAGCGACCGAGACCATATCCCAAAAGGCTACTGACGGTCATGGCACTAAAGGACATCCAAAAGCCATAAAAAATACCAAAACATTGACCACACAAGGTGCTCGCTAATGAACTTGGTACAGGTAAGAAAATATCTAAACTTAATGAACCAAAGAGGATGCCCGCAATTGTCCAGCGTGCGTTGGCATTGTTGGCTAATGTTGTCTCAAACCATTGATTAATCGCCGCTTCAAAGCAAATGAAGGGGATTATAATTATCGTTGCGATGAGAAGAAAGAGAAGGGTAATGCGAAGCCCTTTGATTGAGCGCATAGAACCTTAGTCTCCATAGCCCGCGTCAAGTGCGGCATCAATTTCGGCTTGTTCTAAATCGCTCAAGTCATCGACAGGATTGAGAGGAACAACGCCGCGTTTTAAGAGATCAATGTTAAGCTCTCGGCGAATAACTTCAATTTCTTCCTCTGTATGACGACCTGAAGCAATTGCAGCATCAAGATCTTCTTGCGCACGCTTTTTCTCGCTTTGCTGACGTTCTACTTCTTTTTTGCGATGCTCAACGAGGCGTTTGAGGTAATCCTGTGGAGATTCGCCAGCTTCAGCCGCCGCTTTGAGTTCATCGGTGCCGGCTTGAATAAGCGCTTCGGTTTCAGTTTGAGGTTCACTGCGTTCTTTATTGGGATCAAATTCGCGTGTGAAATCTTCGACATCACCCATCGGGATGGGTAAGGGAGGGGCATCAATGTCAGGCGGGAGACTCATTTGCATTGCAATGAGTTGCTCGGCGAGAGAATTGGGGCGTTTGCGTTCAATCTCAGCCGCTTCTTCTTCGGCGATAATGGCGTCCTCTTCGCGTTGTGCAAGGAGGTCGGGTGTGATGGTTTCAATGAGACCTAACCCAAGCTTGAGCGTAAAGGTGATCCCGTCGCGTTCAAAGGTCGCATATTCTTCTGTAAGATTTGAAAGGACGAGTGTGAGACCGTTGCTACTCTCACCATCAAAAAGGGTAATATAAGCTGCGGGCTCAACGCCATTATCGACAAGACCAACAGCGGTTCGTCCATCGGGCGTCCATGTCATTGCACACAGTTGAATCTTGGATGATTCTTCTTTGACGAGTTCAGGGTCTTGTTGTACGACAGGAGGCGGTTCATTGGGGTCGACATCGGCTGCCATTTCGCCAAAGGGAAGGCAGTCAATAATGGGTTTGTAACGGCTTTTAGGGTAAGCCATTGCGAGCGTCGAAAAAAGCCCTATAATAAAAAATGTAAAAAGCGTCTTAATCATGAGAGCAATGCCTTTCGCACGGCACGAGCGGTCTGTGCATTGAGAATTTGATGACGACGGGTGGGGGAATTCAAAAGGGTTAACATCGCTGTAATAAAAGCCATATAGGGGCTATTGATGGTCGGTGGCATAAGCGTTAAAATGATAATCTTACAAGCGCCATTCGCTGTGTCATCAAAAAGAATCGGATGCTTTGAAATGCCAATGATGGTGGTTAATTTGTCAACGGCCGTCGTTCTCGCATGGGGACACGCGATAGCATCCCCAATCGAGGTTGACATTTGGGCTTCTCGATCAAGGATATTTTTTGTTGCAAGCGTGACATCGTTGAGAGCGCCCAGTTCCTTTAAATGGGTGAGCATCTCTTGTATGACCGTATCGCGTTGATCATTCTTCAATGACGGAAGAATAACCTTTTCGGAGAGATAGGTGCGAATGGTGGACCGTCGTATTGTAGAGAGCGTGGGGGTATCTTCTTGAGGGGGATTGTCGTGATGACAACAACACCGCATGCATAAAAGCCAACCGACGCTTATGCATAAAATAATTAAAAGAAGTACACATGCCCAAAACATAATTTATATAGTATAGCACAAGGCATCCTACGGATGCAACTGTTCGCTTGCATCTGTTGGTGGTGTTTCCTGTGATGTGCGTTTGCTTGGGAAACGTTGATTGTGGCGTTTGCCATTTGTGCGTTGCGATGAATTGCGTTCTAATCGTTGACCGCCATGGCGAGGGGTGTTTCGTGGTAGCGGTTGAGGTTTTGGATTGGCTAGGATTTGATTTAATCGATGTTGAAACGCATCCCGTTGAGAGCCCTTATAATATTCGAGCTCGGATTTGATTTTTTCTTGAAGCCATTGGGAGCCTTCTGTATTTCGCCACGCAATTGAAAACTCAAGGCGACGGAGTTGCATTTCAATCAGTTGTTCTTGGATGGCATCAGAAATGTTTGGATTCCAAAAGAGAATGCTCAATGTCGAGATGATGCGATCGGTTTCTTGAAGTGCCGTAAGCATGCTTCGTTTGCCATGGCGATGGAGATCCATATAATCATCATAAAGCGAGAGTGTTTTCTCAACGATTTCAGGATCCTCTGGATAGCGCCCAAGAATGCGTTCTGCGAGTTCAAGCGTGCGACGGAGTTCAATGTCCTTGTGTTCGTTATAATCGCGTTGTTCGGGGATGGAAAGTTGCGAGAGCTCGCGGCGAGCATTGAGTAATTGTGCATAATCAATCGAGGTTTGAATCCCCCCACCAATAGAACCTAGTAAAAGCAACCCTAAAAGAACGCCGTAAATGGGGTTTCGACGAACCCAAAGGTACGTTTTTTTAAAAATAGAGGGATGGCTCGCAAGCACGGGTCGATGAACGATGTAGTGATGTAAATCTTTAGCGACATCTGCAATCGTAGCATAGCGTTTCGAGGGCTCTTCATGAACGCACATTGCAATAATGGCATTAAAATCATAATCCAGTTTGAGCGTTGATTTGCGAGCGAGTTCTCGAAGGGTAACCCCAAATGAATAGATGTCTGAGCGAATGGTATTCTCGCCACGAGAGAGGCGTTCAGGAGCGATGTATTCTGGGGTTCCACTAGGTGTCCCCTCCGCATCAAAAATAACATGGTGCCCATGAATGGAGTACGCAATACCAAAATCACCTAAATGAATTTCTTCGTGTTGATCCAAAAAGATATTTGCAGGTTTGATATCACGATGGAGGACATTACATTGATGCGCATACGCAAGCGCATTGGCAATTTTAACACCGATGGTTGCAAGGTGTTGAAGCGAGGTAAATGTCACTTTGTCTAAAGAGGGTCCATCAACTAATTCCATTGCATAAAAACAACGACCATTGACCTCTCCCGCACTTAAAATTTTAATAATACCAGGATGGTGAAGGACCGCAATGAGTTTGGCTTCGCGTTCAAATTGTGCACGATCGGCATCATTCTTTACAAGCGAACTCGCCAAAACCTTAACCGCAACCTGACGCTCCAATGAAATCTGTTCCGCAATGTAGACGGTTCCCATCCCTCCGCGACCAAGGATTCGTTTTAAACGAAAATCTTTTGCTTCAAGCGAAGGGAAGAGCTCGTCATCTTCAATGCGATAAGAATGACCATGCTGTGTGCGAGCATACAAATCAAGTCGCGTGACAAGCGATTGAAGATGGTCGGGGATGGATTCGACAAAGGACTCGCTCATGGATTGAACTCCGTAAATTTGAGTAATTGCGTTTGGAGGCGTTCAAGTGCACGAATATATCGAATGCTCGCAGCCTTAGGGGTGAGATTTAAAAGTTTAGCGCATTGGTCATTCGAGAGCTCATCAAAGTGTCGCATCTCAATGATATGTTGGTCGTTTTCACTTAATTCACAAAGCGCCGCACGCAAAAGCTTATATTTGTCTTCTCGTGCTACAACGGTCATGGGGCCGGCTGCAGTCGCTGGAATAGAAGTGCTCCGAACGCCTCCCCGTTCCGTTGACTCTCCATCCATTAACGGAATGTCTTTATACGCATCACGACATTCAGAACGCAAATGTTTGCGTTCAATATCTTTTAATGTCTGGAAGAAAATGCGTCGAAGTTTAAAGAATAACGGAACCTCTGGTTCTTGCTCAAAGAAGGCCTTTCGTGCGTAGACATTTGCAAAGACTTCCTGAACGAGATCTTCTGGAGAAATACGTTGATGTAAGATGGGATTAAGTTGACGCGTGGCGAGTATAAGGAGCTGTTCCTTATACTGAAGTAATGCATGTTCCCATGTTTCAACACCGTCTTCGTCCATAGCCTCTGTATTATAGCATAATCTGTAAGAAAGTAATACTAAGAAAGAATGATGAGAGACACTCTTTTAAGAAGAGAACGATGTAAACGCTCTTTTTCTACATTTTTAATGGCGAAACAAAGCTTTGTTGCGTTTGTTTTGAGGATTAAAATAGTCAGGATGTAAGCATTTGCGAGGTATAAAAACAAAAAAGCCGCCCTTTCGGACGGATTCTTTTTCTTCCTGAATGGTAGGGGTGCACGGGCTCGAACCGTGGACCCAGTGATTAAGAGTCACTTGCTCTACCAACTGAGCTACACCCCCATAAGGAATGGAGCGAACTAAGGGACTCGAACCCTCAACATCCACCTTGGCAAGGTGGTGCTCTACCAATTGAGCTAAGTTCGCACTTGGTAGATTGTTTTTGATTTCCATTCTCGAATGGTAGGGGTGCACGGGCTCGAACCGTGGACCCAGTGATTAAGAGTCACTTGCTCTACCAACTGAGCTACACCCCCATAAGGAATGGAGCGAACTAAGGGACTCGAACCCTCAACATCCACCTTGGCAAGGTGGTGCTCTACCAATTGAGCTAAGTTCGCACATAAACTCAAAAACGGGGCAAATTATAGCATATTGAAATTTTGAATGCAAGAACTTTTTTATCTTTTTTTAAAAAAAGTTTGCTCCTGTTGAAAGAGCCTTATTTTAATAGGTCTTTCGTGGTGATTTCAAGCAATGTCGTGAAATCTTCAAAGGTGATTTCGGTCTCAAGTTGAATGGTGGTTCCTTCAAGTTTAAGACGGATTTGGCGAAGAAGCGATGCAAAAAGTGCGCGTTGTAAATCGTGTGGATCGTGTTGGGCTAATTTCATTCGTAAAAAGATGAGCCCTTCAAACAACGTTTGTGCTTCTTGTTGCGATGGAGCGGAGATTTCTGCTTTGAGGAAGTAGCTTTCATCTGTTTCTTGGAGATGCACAAACAGCGTTTCTCCTTTTAAGAAGACTTCACGAAAGTGCATCGCTTTCGGTAAACATAAATCAAGATAACGCGGTGCATTACGTACACCTACTAAAAGGGTTGTTTGCTGTGTTTGTGTGGCAGGCTTTAAAAGCTGTTGCAACCATACATGATCATCTTGTGTGAAGGTCGTTTCAATGATGTCATTTGAGGATTGGGCATGGATGGCATAACATTGTAAAGCATGGTCGCCTGTGGGTGCAAATGCTAAACAATTGGATGTTTCTTGATCCGTTAAAAGAAGCCATGGAGACCGATGTGAAAGACGATAGTTAAGGCTTTGTGCGCGTTGCTGTAAAGCCATTTGAAAGCCGTTGATATCTAGGTTGGTTGTTTTCCCGTAGGCGCCAATGTGATAGGATTTAAAATCGGGGCTTAAAGGTGCAAATCCTACCGCAAGAAATGTATCAGATGTCGTTTCGTCGAAGAACCCAAGTGGTTCGAACAAAGCATTCTTTTCAAGGGATGTTGTGAATGGCTTCAGGTGCTCTTCGAGAAGCGTCATAAATGGATTTTGGGAGGACGGAAAATGTCGCGCAACGACGACGAGTTCACTGTTGGCTGGCAAGGCCATTTGAATCTGTTCGGAATCTAATTTGAGCCTCGGGGAGGTCGCACCAATCGACTGATCAAGTTGAATAGAAATAGCTTCTTCTTCTGAACACCCCAGAAGAAAAATAAAACTCACGAAAATGAATAGCCATCGAAAGGACATTTTAATTACCTTTATTATAGGAACTATTCTACACTTTCTTTTTAAGGATGTCCAGCACTATATGTCGGAGGGATTAAAATGAAAGAGCGACACGTTTGTGCCGCTCTTTGATCAATAAAATGGCGCGCCTGGAGGGGTTCGAACCCCCGACCCGCGGCTTAGAAGGCCGCTGCTCTGTCCAACTGAGCTACAGGCGCAAAAGAAATGAGGCGCATATTATAGCACTATTTCTCTTCAATTGCACGAACATTCGACAAATTTCCCCAATCGAGCCAATCATCTTCTTCAACCGTGGGGAATGCACGCAACCAAATGCCAAACGAGAAGGAAACATCACTACTATGTTTGTAGAGCTTGTTCTCGTTGTAGTAGCTTTCAGATGTGTACGAGGGCATATAGCCAACATTGAATCGGAAACTAATACAGTCAAGATTATATTGTAGATAGCCGCCGATTTCTTCAAGGTCGGTATATTCGGTATTATAACGCCAATAGAGCGACCACTCAAAGGCATCGTTGATGGGATGGATGAATCCGCCGTAGAAGAGCGCATCATCAACAACATCGGTCCAGTAGTAGTCATAAACTTCGTAGTCGCGTTGGAGATAGCCGACATAAAGTGTGATGGGATCGACTTGGATACGAGCGTCAAAGTTGAGCACCGAGAAGGTTGAATTCTCTGGATCAAATTGGACATCAAGGTTAAGTGCTAAATCGCGCGAGGGTGTATAGGTCGAGGAGAACCCAATAACACGCAATCCCGTGTCTTCATTAATACGGTGTGCGATGGTATGTGGCGCAACAGATGTACGATTCTGAAGATGACGATAGGCATTCCAATGATCTTCGGTTTGCATTACGAAAATGGAGTAAACATCAAAGTCCAAGGTCTTGGAAAGGACATTGTATGTTTCATTTCGCTTTTGCAAAATGTTTTTAATACCGAGGCGGAGACCTGCATAGCGATGGGTGGGGGCATAACCCGGCGTGCCAAAGCGATCGCGCCAATCATAGGCGCCTTCGGTACGATCAAAGGCATAGGGTACATCATCCGCGCTTTGACTCGGTCCGAGCACGGCTGTGAAATCCGCGTAGGGAATCATCGTATGACGATAGGTGTCATAGTCTCGCCACAAACGCGCTTGCAGCGTACCGCCAACTTCAAAGAGCGAACGGAAAAGATTATCGCCAGAATCAGAGTCGGTATAAAATGTACCACGCCATCCTAAACGCGGGGTAAAGGTCACACCATTCGAAACTTCAAATGGACGACGGAACATGTGGCGCGTATCAAAGCGGAAAGTGTCGTAATAAGCCCAGTTGCCGACATGATATGCGGGGGTTTCTGTCCCCAAAATGTGGCGGCGATATTTGGCGGGTTGACGTTCTAACCGTGCGACGGAGTTCTGCGTGTCGTAGGTGAGTTTTTCAAAGCCAAAAACATTGTTCCTCGGCAAAAGGTCAAACCGCACCTCAGGCAAGCGACGCGTGCCGGCATAGAAGCTTTCAAGTGGGCCCGAGACAGAAACGGAGGTAACCCATTCATTTTCACGATGTTCGTAATTCGCAACTGCAATCGGTTGTGAAGCGGAGCGAACGCTGAGCTCGTCATAGTCTTCACGGAATTGGTCATCGCTTGTAACTTCGCCAATAATGGAGAAGGTGTCTCGCGGCGTGAAGGTAATGAATTCTTCCAAACCTAATGACCAACGATAGTCATCAAAATCACTATGCGTTCCTGCATCTTCAGCATCTTGTTCATCGGAATGAAACGCAAAATACCCTTTTGCACGTCCGCGATGTGAGATTTCTGAGTCTCCAATAGCATCGTCCCGCCATGTTAATTCTTGACCAACGGCTACACCATATTCACTGCGCAAATCAAGGACGCTCTTGCCGTAGACATGGGCTTCCCCTTCAAGGTCTCCTGCAATGGGGTACACATAGCCGGTCTTGAGGAAGGCTCCACCTTTGCTGGAGTAACCTGGTAAGAAACGCCAACCGTAGGAGGTGTTTAAATCACGATAGTAGTAGGGGAACCACAAAATGGGAATGTCACAGAAGCGAAGCACCGCATCCGAGAGTTCGTAAAATTCTTTTTCTTTGCAACGACCATCACCACGAATGGACCAGTGCCAATCATGCTGTTCTTCATTGGCACACGTTGTAATGAGCGCATCTTTCGCGTGCAAGATGTTATCGTCATCTCGAACCATGGAATCGGCAATCATCGTGATGCCAGAAAGTTTGAGCGTACCTGCGCCAATGAGACCTTCACCCGTCTTGTGGTTAAAGTCAATCGAATCGCCTCGCCAAGACCCACCCGCCGTGGAGTCAATCTTAACGTCGCCCTCTGCATGGATATTGCCGGTGGATTCATCATAGGTTGCATAATCACAGGTCATTGTGATGTCTGCAAAGGTCACATGAACATTACCTGTCAAGGTTGCAAGGTGCTCTTCGCGATTCGCACCAATACGATCGGCTGTAATTTGAATCTCTGAATTTGGATCGTCAAACGAGGGAAGTTTGGGAAGTTCAAATTCGGGTTTCGGTGCGGCGGTCGCAGGGAGGGTCCAAAACGCAAAGGCAAAGAGCCAAAGACACCAACGCGCAAGTCGGCGTTTGCGGCGCTTTGCGGAATAGGATTGATTAAGCAAGTGTGTCGCCATAGGGGCTTCCTTACAGTAAAAATTAACCGATGGTTTTGCTTTCGGAAACAGCGTAGAGGACTTTCCCATCACGATTAAGAATAGCAAACGATTCGGGATGGCGTGCCACTTCGCTCTTAAAGGTCAAATGACCACCATAGCGACGCTGCATTTCAACGAGCATTTGTTCGTCTTCGTTTCTCAAGCGTTCCATCACGGAGGGCGCCACAAGAATTTGTAATTCCGTTGCACCAGGTGCATTTTGCGATTTACGCATAACGGCTGCAACTTGGCGCTGGATGTCAACAGAGAGCGCAAGCGGGCTCTTAATGACACCATGACCTTTACAATAGGGGCAATCAATGTACATTTGCGAGAGCAAGCTCTCTTCTTGACGTTGACGTGTCATTTCCATTAAGCCAAGCTCGGAAATGGGAAGAACGTTCGTACGGGCGCGGTCGCGACGCACGGCGGCTTTCATCGTCTTGTAAATCTGATTCTGGTGTTTGCGGCTCTTCATATCAATGAGGTCAATAACCACAAGCCCACCAATGTTACGCAAACGCATTTGACGTGCAACTTCTTCAACCGCTTCGGTATTAACTTCAAGAATGGCTTCTTCTTGAGAACCCTTGCCACGATGACGACCGGTATTCACGTCAACGGCGATGAGGGCTTCGGTTTCATCAATGACGAGATAACCACCGCTCTTGAGATTGACCTTACGACGGAAGGCTTCTTCCATCTGAGATTCAATCCCATAATGGTCAAAAATCGGCAAATGTCCACGATAGTGATCAATCACACGACGTGCACGACGGGAAATATTACGTGCAACATCGCGGATGCGAACATAGGCATCTTCATCGTCAATGGTCACACGGTCAACATCTTCTGTTAACCAGTCACGAACGATGCGTTCCACCAAATCGGGCTCGGAGTAAACACATGCTGGTGCACGCAAGGTGCGAATGTTCTCTTGCAAACGTCCCCAAACATCGAGAATGTTCCGCAAGTCGCGGCAAAACGAACGCTTGCTCGCACCCGAACCCACCGTGCGCACAATAATGCCCACACCAGGAGGTAAGGGGAGACGATCCAAGATGTGTTTCAGACGAACGCGTTCTTTGGTATCTGCAATTTTACGCGAAACCCCACGCGTGGATTTCGCCGAGGGCATCATCACGAGATAGCGCCCTGGGAGGGAGAGATTCGCGGTCACACGAGGACCCTTCGTGCCGATGGGACCCTTTGTCACTTGAACAACAATCTCAGTTCCCGGAGGGAAACGCTTTGCAATCTCATCGTTGGAGATGCGTTTGCGTTTGGAGCGATGCTCGTCTTCGTCTTCAAGAGAATCCTCATCTGGAATCATGTCCCAATAGTGCAAAAAGGCATTCTTCTTAAGACCAATATCAACAAATGCAGCCTGCAAATCGTGTTCCAAATTTTGAATACGACCTTTGAAGATGCAACCAACGAGACGTTCTTCCATGGGGTGTTCCACTTGAAACTCTTCCACGCGACCATTCTCAACAACAGCCACGCGCGTTTCAAGTTTTTCCACATTGATAACAATCTCACGCTTTCGCGTTTTTCCTTTAAATAACCATCCAAACATAGTGCTTCATTCCAATCAGAAAAAGGGGTGACATCAACGCCGAAAAACATGTTCTGTACTTCGACCATGAATTGCAACACTTTGCAAGACCCCCATCGCCATCATCATCACGAGCATAAATGTGCCACCTTGTGAGATGAAAGGCAGGGGAAGTCCAGTAATGGGTACAATTCTCACTGTCATACCTATATTAATAAAAATGTGACAAAATAGCAAGAAAACGATGCCTAAAGCGAGAAGTTTTCCTGTGTCGTCCTTGCAGCGTATCGCAATTATCAGGCCTGGAAGGAAAATCCCAAACCCATAGAGCGAAATCAAAAAGAGTGAACCTGCGTAACCTAACTCTTCCGCAATGACGGGAAAAATGAAGTCATTCACGCTCACTTTCGCAGGGAGATAGCCCATACGATGCTGGATGCCCTGGCCGTAACCTTTGCCCCAAGCACCCCCTGAACCAACCGCAATTTCACTCTGGCGCGCATTGTAACCATCGCCAAAGGGATCGCGATCAGGGAAAAGAAAGGTCTCCACACGCCGCACCTGGTGATCGCGCAACCCTGTCCATTTGAGCAGCTGTTCACTGCGTTCGGGAGGGGTCGCTTCATCCTTTGCAATGGAGACAATCGTCAATTCGTAAGCCACGACAAGGCAAATGAGTAACGTCGCAATACCAAGTGTTTTCGGCGCAATGCGTGCAAGAAAAAGCATCGACAGAACCGTCGGCCCAAGCACAAGCGCTGTACCAAGGTCGGGTTCACACAAAATAAGAACCGCTGGAATACCCGTAAGAATCCCAATTTTAAGTAAGGTCTTGAAGCTCCGTTGATGTTCCTTAAGACGCCCTAAAATAGAAGCCACCAAAAGGATCACCCCAAGCTTTGCCGGCTCACTCGGTTGCAACCCAAAAAGCCATCGTCGCGCACCCATCTGAGCCTGACCAATCCCAGGCATTAACACAAGAATAAGTGTTGTAAGCATAATGAGATAGATGATACCAGAGAGCTTTATCCATTGCCGATAATCCGTGAGAGCAATGAGACACATAAAGATAAAACCCAAAACCGCAAATTCAAGCTGTCCCACCCAAAGCATCCGAAGGACTTCACTCTCACGCGTACTACACGCCGACTTGACAAAAAGAATCCCCAATGTAACCAATGACAAGGTCGACAAAAGAAGGACCCAATTCGTATTGAGCCATTTCCGTTTTAATTTTTGCGTATCTTCTAAATCCATAATGCATCCAACATTATAGCATAAAACCTTCTCCTTATGGGAAAGAAAGATACAAAAAGAGAGACTTTTTTACACCATTAAAAAACCAAAGAAGAAAACAAAAATCACCCCTTCGAAGCGCGCCGCCGTGTTCGAATTATGAATTGCGAATTATGAT
>JAUNQZ010000144.1 GCA_030535915.1 bacterium | reverse complement strand
CGGGCACGAAGCAACTGCGTCTCAGCAATGAGGGGTGGGAAGGAAGCCGGAGGCGAACCTCAGACTGGATGAACAAGAACCGAATACGATTTTTAGAAAAAGTTCATAACCGAAATCTACTACACCAACTTGAACCTGATGACAGACTTACGGAGCCTGTTCGGATTTTGCTGTCTGCTTAGTTGCGGTTGAATCCTCGCACTGGCACAACACGGCAGAAGTGGCTGCAGCCAAAAGCGGTATAAAGAACTTGCTCATAATACTATGCTAGCAAATGCAAGAAATTTTTGTCAAGAAAGTTCTATGAAGGGGAGCAGTTGTATGATTATGAGGCATGTAATTGTTGACATTGCAAAGAAATGATGCTATGCTCCTTGTGAAAGTATGAAGTTTCAGATTTTAATACAAAAATTGTTGATGTTGACTTGTTGCATATCTCTTTTTTCGTGCACACATAGAAATAAAAATGGAGCATACAAATCAGAGGTGGTTCAAATCCCGACTTACCCGGAGGCTGAGCCGTTTGAAATCCCCCTGTCCACCGAGGAACGATGTCTGCTGGCTCAATACATCGTTCAATCGTATGATTGGGAGCGTGCGACGAAGGAGGAATTTCGCTTGAGAAAAGACCCCGTACTTTTGGGTGAATTGCCTTCCTGCGATCTAGAAGCAGAGGATAGTTACTTGCATCGGGTCATTATTCCATATGTGCATAAAAATGGGAAGGACTCGGAACAAGTGCGGCGAATGATGGTTACGTTGAAGGGCTTAGCCCCTTGTTCTGATCTGTTGTCTTTTGTGATAGATTATTATGTAAAGAAGTATCCGGATAGCTATGACGGCTGGGCATTCCTGTGGCATTTTGCGGGAATGCAAGAAGAGGAACTCCCTCATTGCGAAACAATCACATCCGGGATTGTTGATAAGAAGCTGGATCAATCCTATTACGGAAAGCAAATGCTGCATTTGCTGAAGGGTAAATGCTACAGACCCAACGATGGTAAGGTTTTAAAAAGGACGAACATTAAATGAGAAAAATGAGCCTCGAAGAGGTCTCAAAAGAACTGATAGATGATAGATTTTATTGCAATGCTCTTTCAGTAATTAAAAAAACATTGCAATAATTATTAAACCTTGCATTTTCTGCGCCTAGGTCATTTAATCTCACACTGCTTGGTGTCAATCTTTTTGTATTGGGCAAATGAAGAAATGGAGAAAAGGGTTGCCGCGATGTACTAACCGAATTGCCCATGGTGCCAATACCTATTGCTCAATAATAAAGCATGACTCAACATTTTCTTGCACAGCGAGCTTGTAAGGTGGTAGTATAATGGCATGATGACTCCGGTACTTGCTCAATTCGGTTCGCCTTCTCATTGGCTCATCTTTTTGATTATTCTCTTGGTGGTATTCGGTGCGCGCCGTCTGCCGGAGATTGCGCGTAATCTGGGCAAGGGGCTGGGTGAGTTCAAAAAAGCGCGCCGCGAGTTTGAAGAAGAACTCAAAAAGGCGCAAGAAGAAACAAAACCTACCGACGATTCCAACAAAAAAGAGACACATTAACGTGTCTCTTTTTTTTGAGCCTTGTGCTATTGTCTTACTTGTTCGTTCGTGTTGGACTCTCGCAGAAGAATTGCGCGTCGTTTTCGCCCAGCAAATCAGCCAGACTGTAAGACTCCAGATAATTTTTGATGACGTTTTGCAGCCCTGTCCACAGCGGGAGGGTGGTGCAGACGTCGTGAATCGGGCAAAAGTTGGTGGGGGTGGACAAGCAATGCACGGTGGAAAGGTCGCCCTCTGCCGCCTTCAGGATTTCGTACACATTATACTCCTCCGGCTTTCGGGCGAGTAGATACCCGCCGGATTTGCCGCGCATGCTGATGACGAGACCTGCGCGCAGGAGGTGGATCATAATGCTTTCCATGTACTTGAGGGTGATTTCCTGACGCTCGGCAACGGAGCGCAGCGACACGGGCGACTCGCTCGGCTGATGCGAGAGGTCTATCATAATGCGGAGGGCGTAGCGGCCCTTGGTGGATATTCTCATCATAATGCGCGTGCCGATTTTATACCATATAGATAGGAATACAGTCAAGCAAAAAACCGCTTTTTCGGTGGGAAAAAGCGGTTTTGGGTAAGGAAAAGGAAAGCGATGTAGGATTTAAGCGAGTGCGGCGCTGATACGTTCCACCTGTTCGCGGAGTTGTGCGTTGGTGTGCATCTTGTCCTCGATGGTCTTGGTGGCGTGAATCACGGTGCCGTGGTCGCGTCCACCAAAGGCTGCACCGATATCTTGGAGGGAGCTGTGCGTGCAGCGGCGGGAGATGTACATGGCCAACTGGCGTGCATGGGCAACGTTTGCGGTGCGTCTGCGGCCGTTCAGGTCGGCAACGCGCAGATTGAATTCCTCTGCCACGCGACGCTGCACCTTGTTAATGGAGATATCCGAGTTGACTTTTTCTTCCTTGAGAAGGTCGTTGAGCTGGACTCGGGCATCCTGAATGCTGGGGCTTTTCTGTGAGAACGAGGCAAAGGTTGCCAAGCGTACCAGAGCGCCTTCCAGACGACGCACAGAGCGGGTGATGTTCTTGGCAAGGTACTCCAGCACCTCGTCGGAGATAAGTGTGCTCTTCCACATGCGGCGCTTTTTGCGCAGGATGGCTAAGCGGGTCTCGAAATCCGGCA
>JAUNQZ010000050.1 GCA_030535915.1 bacterium | reverse complement strand
CCCTGTATCGGTAAAGGTTTGGTTAAAAGTCGTGTGGATGCGTCCATCAAGCGTATCAATATGGAGGGGTAATTTCTCAACATAGGTATTTTTGAGTTTGACACAAGCTCGCCAATCAAGAATTTGATCAACAATTGGATGACGATCACGAATTTTAAGTAATTGTTCTTCGTCTGTTTTATATTGACCACTCGGTGTTCGCTTTGCAGCCTCATCAAGTTTAAGCGTACCGAAAAGAAATTCTCCAAGTTGCTTTGATGAGGCAAGATTAATCCCCGCGCCGGTGGTTTCACGAATGGCAACTTCAAGTTTTAGAATTTCTCCTTCAAGTTCTCGTCGATAATGTTGAAGTGCCTCCAAATCAATTTTTACACCAACAGACTCCATGTCAAGGAGAACGGTTGCGAGAGGTTGTTCGCAAGTTTCAAGAAGGGATAACAGTCCTTTTTCCTCTAGCTGAGGCCAGAGCGCCTCATGAAGACGGTAAGCAATATCGGCATCCTCTGCAGCATAATCAAGCATTTGCGCTGGCGTTAACACATCCATGGTAAGAGCATTTTTCCCCTTACCAATAAGATGAGTGATAGGAATTGTTTGATAATTAAGAAACACTTTCGCGGCATGGTCTAAATCATGCGGAACAGTAGCATCCAACAAATAGTATGCAAGAAGCGTATCGTGTAGAGGCCCCTCCATCTCAATCCCAAGTCGCCGAAGAACCGCGCGATCGAAACGCAAATGATGTCCAACTTTTATAATCGTTTTTGAGGAAAAGAGAGATAGGAATGGCGCAAGGGCTTCGCGTTGACCATCATCATCCTCTGGTAAAGCCACATACCAAGCTTCACTTCCTTGAATTGCAAACGAACATCCTACCGCGCGGTCATGACGCGTTGAAAGGCCGGTTGTTTCCGTATCAAAAGCAACCATCGGAACATTTAAAAGGCGCGCTGCTAAAGCTTCGCGTTCTTCGGCGGTTGTCACTAATGTGTAGGCGTGAGGATGCGTTTGGATTGAATCTAAGGATGAAAGCGTTGGAGATGGATTTACAATTTTAGCAGTTGTTGAAACAATCGTAGAGGGCTCCATGTTGTTTGCCTCAACGACTGAATGAGCTTGTTGTTCAGCGAACGCAAAGAGGTCATCCGTAGGCGCATCTACGAGTGACGGTCTTGTAGGTTGCGAGAATGTTTCAAGAGAAATGCCAAGATGCGTTGCAATTGTTTTAAGTTCATACTTTGCAAGAACAGGTGCAAGTGCATGAGGGTTAGATGGCTTTACCTCAAGGGCTTCAAGCGCAAAAGGAAGTGGCACATCACGGACGATTGTCACGAGCTTATAACTCATTTTAAGATCATCAATATGGGCTCGAAGTTTTTCACCATTCTTTCCTGGGACTTCATCTGCACGAGCAATAAGTTGATCAACACTTCCCCAATCACGAATAAGTTTTGCTGCAGTTTTTGGCCCTACTCCTGGGAGGCCTGGGATATTATCACTTGCATCACCTGCAAGTGCAAGATAGTCAATCATATTATCTGGGGAAGGAATATCCCATTGCGCGCAAATTTCTTCTGCACTACGAAGTGGTTCATTACTGTTATGTGAAATTAAAACATGAGGTCCTGCAAGTTGTCCTAAGTCTTTGTCGGGAGAAGCAATAATGACCTCCATCCCTGCCGCAACACCTTTTGTAGCAAGCGTGCCAAGTACATCATCAGCTTCATATCCTTCAACCGAACAAATCTCAATTCCCCAAGCCTTAGCGAGTTCCATCGCTTGATTAATTGCTATAGCAATATCCTCTGGCATCTTTTCGCGTTGAGCTTTGTAAGGAGGATACAATGTATGACGAAAGGTCGGCGATTGACTTTCCGCGGCAATAGCAATGTGTGTTGGCTTATAAAGTTTAAGAAGACGCTCGATATTTGAAGCAAAAACCGATAACGCAGAGGTGTTAATACCAGAAGTTGTTCGACGAGGCTTGGACAAAAAGATAAAATGTCCACGATAAAGAATCGGCATTAAGTCAATTAAAAGAAGGGTTTGTTGCATTTTAGGCCTCATGCGATTGAAGATCTTGCCATAGTTGTGCTAATGTACGAAACTGAAAAGTCAAATATTCGCTATGCATCGGCACTGGTTGAGACGGATAAAAAGCACGGAGAAAATTGATGTTTTCATTTGCATCATAAATACAATGTTCTGGATAAAGCACGAGATAAAGCTCCATCGGAGTGGTCGTCTCAGGCAATCGCATGGCAGCACCTTTTGGCAAACGGTAGGCTTTCTCAAGATACTCTAAAAACAAGGCATCCTCAACCATCCAACAGGATTGTGTTCCCTTTGGATAGGCCTTATTAAAACAACGCATCCGCATCCCCCGCGTCCACCAAAAAATAAAGACCGCACATAGAAGCAAAAGAATGGGATAAAAAATAATTTGTAGCATTAGGATCACTCTCTCATTGTTTCAGGTCTTTGTTGGATTGGTAAAACATCCTCATGCATTCGCTCAAGAGACATATCACGAGGCATAGGAGCATCCGTTGCTTTATAATCCACCTCAACACTATCCGTTGCTGGTATCGCAAGAGGCCAAGCTTCTTCAACACATTCTTGCGAAGTTGATCCCACAATATCCGTTTGTTGAGGCATCTCTTTAGAGGATTCAACGGTTGGTGTATTAGGAAGTAATGCTTCAAGCGAAGGCTCTGTCTCCTCCAACGATTCCGTCCCCTCAAGAAGAGCTACAATGCGTTTTTGAAGAGCGGGAACATCCGCAGGTTGTAATCCTGGATCTAGAATCGTAAAAAGATCACCTGTTGCTCGTTGTTCATACATACGAACACGATGACCTTCCTCATCAAAAGTTGTTCGACGCTCTACAAATTGTTTATTCCGTTCAAGTAAAATTGCAAGAATATAAATCATTCCTACATCTTGTGAACGATTGCGTTGAATCAATATTCGCAAGAGATGCTCAGCTGTTTCTCGTTTAACTACATCCTCCGTTGTCGGCTTATGTTTTTGTGGTGGAGGAACAATGAAAGTCCAAGCATTCGTTTGATTGTGCGTGAAGCGTTCTTTTTGATTTTTAAAGCATGTTAAGCAAAAATCTTGACGGATCCATTGTTCACCCTCAAGCAATAAGAGAGAGTGGCCTTTGTCGCCTATAGCAAAGGGAGTGCCACAAGCGCTACATATTGTTGAACGGGGTCGAATGTTCCAATCGGCCATTTAAGGAGTTCCTTTAATTTGCGGGAAATAGGCACGCAATGTGTTCGCATCAAGGCGTTTTGATCCAAAAACTTCTGCCATCGGTAAACGAATATGAAAAGGACGATTTCGCACAGTAAAATCACCTTTACAATGAAGCATCGCCTCCTCAAGATTAAGATTAAAAGTAATATTTGGGAGAACTTTCTCTTGAATTGTCAATGTCTCACACATTAACACCAACGAAGCCGTTGCAGACTGAAAAAGTGTTGTGCGATCAAAAGTAAAAGGACCTTGATAAGTAAAAGGATAGGTCCCCTGCCCTGTCATTTGAACACCTTCATTGCGTAAGCCTTCCATCGCAGGCATTGTCCACAAATCCTCAAGATTTGCAATTAAATCTCCACGAGCCTGTAATGTTGTTGTTGAAAGATTCGCGATTGCTTTTATTTGGCCAAATGGAAGTTGTACCGAAAGGTCCGATAATTTGATAGATTGTGGATGTTGGGAAGCTACAACAACATTTGTTGATCCCGTTGCATAAAGCGTATACGGTACATCCTCATATGTTATCCGCACAGGTGTAGTAGAAGTTCCGGCCCGAAAAGTAGTCTTGAAAGTCATCTCCGTATCGGTGATTAACATTTCCTCAATCGTCCACAAGCAAACACCTGAAAGTGATTGGATTTCCGATGACATCCAAGGAGCATTCGTTGACTTTGCGAGCCACCATGCTAAATCAATTGAACCACTTGCCTTTATCCAAGGAAACAAGCGCCCCTCTTGTCCACGCGCTTCTAATCGACCATCTCCTAGCGGACCATCAAATGTAATCATCGCTCGTTCTAAAGGTGTATATGTGGAATATTGGGAAGAAAAAGAGCGAAACGCGTTGGCAGAGGTTAAAGTCAACTCTGATTGGAAGGAACCTAAAGGCTCTCCACCTACAGAAATTAGGCTTCCCTCTCCAGTAAACTGTAAAGGTTGAGAGGGTGAAGCAAAGGTCATTGTTGCCGTTGAAAAGTTTAACTCTGGGCCATCTTTGCTAAAAGGATAAACACGCATTGTTTTAACAGATGCATTTAATGAAAGCGTTTCTGGCAAAGGGGAGTCATGATTTTCCATTTGATATTGATAAGTAGTATCAAGAGGTGTACGAATCACTTCCATATCAAAGGCTTCAACATTAAGCGCATGTTGTTGTTTCCAAGGGGCGAGTGAAAATAATCCCCCCTTAACAATCACTTTACCAATGAGAATTTCTCGTTCTTCAGAAGGTGTTGTTTGATGAAAGCGTACATTATAAAAAACTTGATCTTCCCACCAAGAAAGTTGAGCATCATGAACTGAGAGTTCATTCTTTTCTCCAATAGAAGGGAGAAGTGTTTTAAGTAAAAATGGCTGAGCCCACGACTGTGACAACATTTGTGGCGCAAAAAAGATGGCGATTCCCCCTAAAATTAAACCAATAAGAAGAAGATAAATTATACCCTTGAAGATTTTTTTTACACAACGCCCAATACACGACCAAAAACTCAAAGAAGTTGTCTCCTTTGCTGTTGTGTCGTTTGAAGAAGATGCATTTACGGGGCGAGTGAAATTCATACTATAATCTCTTATTTCTTATTATTATAGCATAGTTTAAGGACGCTTTGCAACCTTACACGCGTCTCTCTTCATACACTTTTATACCTCTCGACAAAGAGAAAAATTAATGAATGAATCAAATAAAATTTATTGAAGATGTTTACGCAGCATTCGCAGTTCATCACGAAGGAGCGCGGCGCGTTCAAATTCAAGCGCTTCTGCGGCTTCTCGCATTTCCGCCTCGAGCGCTTGCATGGCGCGAACAATCTCCTCCGTTGCAACGCCGGCCTCTGCCACTGCCAACAACGATGCGGCATCCAGTTTTGGTTTGGATTGCTTATTGCGCTGCGCTTTCTTTGCTGGGTCAGAGAGGTCTTCATTAATGGGACGCACAATACTTTGCGGTTGAATCCCATGTGCTTCATTATAGGCCGCTTGTTTTGTACGATGGGCATTTGTGACCGCAAGCAACGCTTCAATCGCAGGTGTTTTTTGATCCGCGTAAAGAATCACGCGTCCGTCCACATTACGCGCGCAACGACCCGCGGTCTGAATCAATGCTGTTTCACTGCGCAAGAAACCTTCTTTATCGGCATCCAGCAAAATCACACGCGTCACTTCGGGCAGGTCAAGACCTTCACGCAAAAGGTTCACGCCAATTAAAGCATCAACATTGCCACGCCGAAGACGTCCAAGAATTTCAACGCGTTCAATCGCATCGATATCCGAATGTAAATATTCACTCCGAATGCCGATATCTATTAGATACTGCGAAAGGTCTTCGCATGAACGCTTCGTCAATGCCGCAACAAGCGTGCGCCCTCCACGCGCTGTGTTTGCACGGATTTCTTCAATCACATCATCCACTTGATTGGCGAGCGGACGAATTTCAATAACCGGATCGAGAAGACCGGTCGGGCGAATGACTTGTTCTGCTTCAATCGTTGCCACCGCGCGTTCATGCGGGCCGGGCGTTGCAGAGGTATATAAAATGCGAGGAACGCGTTCATCAAATTCATCAAAGGTCAACGGACGATTATCTTTTGCAGAGGGCAAACGGAAACCGTTGTCGACAAGGACTTGTTTGCGCGATTGGTCGCCATTATGCATCGCTCGAATTTGTGGCAAGGTCACATGGCTTTCATCAATGATGCAGAGAAAGTCATTGCCAAAATAATCCACAAGCGTTGGTGGAGGGACGCCAGGTCCACGACCAGCAAGAGGCGCTGAATAATTTTCAATCCCTGTGCAATAACCCATTTCGGCAAGCATAGCGAGGTCATATTCTGTCCGCTGACGAAGGCGTTGCGCTTCCAGTAATTTACCATCTTTATCGAGGTCGTTGAGACGCTGGACGAGTTCTTGTTTGATGCGTTCAACGCCCGTATTAATCTGGCTCTTCGGCATCACAAATTGTTTAGCGGGCGAAATTAAACACGAGGGTAGCGAACCTGTCACTTTACCCGTGGTCGCATGAATGGTCTTGAGCGATTCAATTTCATCTCCGAAGAAAGCGACACGGATTCCTTCGGTTGAGTACGATGGGAAAATATCCAACACATCGCCACGCACGCGAAAAACGCCAGGTTTAGGTTCATAGTCATTGCGTTGATATTGGATTTCGGTCAGTTGCTCCATCAAGGTTTCGCGTGATATTTCATCCCCCTCATGAAGCGAAATCATCAACCCGCGATAATCTTCAGGGGAAACCAAACCATAAATACACGAAACCGAAGCCACCAAAATGACATCTTTTCGACCCAACAATGCGTGTGAAGCGGCAAGACGAAAACGCTCAAGGTCTTCATTAATCGAAGCATCCTTTTCAATATAGGTATCGGTTTGAGGAAGGTAAGCTTCGGGTTGATAGTAATCGTAATAGGAGATAAAGTACTCAACCGCATTCTCTGGGAAAAAGGCTTTAAGCTCAGCATAAAGTTGAGCTGCAAGCGTTTTATTATGAGAGATAACAAGTGTTGGACGACCAAACCGAGCAATAACATTCGCCATTGTAAAGGTCTTACCACTTCCAGTAACACCTCTTAAAATCGCACGCGATGCACCTTTTTGAAAACCCTCTACAATTGCATCTATAGCCTCGGGCTGATCACCCATTGGTGCAAAGGGAGAAACGAGTTGAAAAACCGCTCGCTGATCGTTGCGTTCATTTTCAAATTGCGTTTCGAGCACCAATGCTTTCGCTCCCTTTAAACGGCAAGCTTAAACGACATTTTGATGCCATTGATAATCATACCCACAGCAATTGCCGTCAAGAGCAGTCCCATCAAGTTTTCCATTGCTTTAAGCCCGCGTTTGCCCATGGCGACGGCGAGACGACGACCAAACAACATAATCACAAGATTGACGACCCACGCTAAAAGAAGCGCTGCGAAACAATTGAGCCATGTGGCTTCAGGCGCACTTTCACGCAAGGTCGCTAAAATCGCAATTAATCCAGGACCACACACCAAAGGAATCGCCAATGGCACAATAAAAGGTTCTTCACGCGAATTCTCATCGGCATCTTCGGCTAAGGTCGAAAAGACCATCTTAAGTCCAACAATGCAAAGAATCACACCGCCCGCAATCGCGAGTTGATCCGGCTTAACATGCAACATGCCAAAGAGTTGCTGACCGCAAATCAATGAAATACACATCGCCACAAAGGCAATGCATTGTTCACGGAAAATAACATAGGTCTTGCGACGCGAAGGTACGCGTTTCAATGTTGCCAAAAAGACCGGCAAGTTACCGAACGGGTCCATCATCATGAAGAGCAACATTGCAATGGAATAAATATAAGCTAAATCAAACATATCCAAACCTTTCACCTGGCGTCATCTTAAAAGACATAAAACTTTGCAATGAGATAGTTGAGGGCAATTTCAAAAAGCGTCACCGCGAGATTAATAATTTCCGGCCACTTGCCATATTCTTTCAAACGCGACCGATCGCGAAGATCCCATTTGAGCCAAATATCCATTACCAGCCACATGATAAACACCGTTAAAAGAACGGTTCCAATGCGCGTGTAAAACGTTTTCCAAAGCGAATCTAAAAAGGGTTCTTGCGTTCCACTAAAGGCTAAGTATCGCATCATAAAAAAAGCGACCGTTGCCGCAGCTAACCAAGAGAGCGATTTCGACCACACATTGCTTAACGCAAATTTACGAAAGCAAACCGAATACCCAACTTGACTTACAATGGTCGCGGCAACGCCTGAGAGCCCGTAATAAAAGAGCTCCCAGAACACTTCCATCGGCATGAACGTTGTAATCAACGACTCAAACAAGGTTCAACGGTCCTTTTGCAAGGAGTTCTTCACAGAGTTTCCAGCATTCGTACTGCATACGCGGCACATGGAAACAACCTTTGTAAAGGTTCCCCTTAATATCCGAACAGACGCGACCATCACGTGCAAGATAACCAAACCAATCGCCAAATTCCTTATCGGGGAAGTGTGCATAGGTCCAGTCATGCGCTAAGGTATGCATGCGTGCATACTTTTCATCCCCTGTCAACTGATAGGCCAACAAGGTCGCAATCAAGGTCTCATTCTGAGGCCACCAGAACTTCATGTCCTGCCAATACTCACTCACGGGATGATTGTAAACATCGCGGTAATAAATAATACCGCCATATTCCTTATCCCAGCCGCGTTCCCACGACCAGTCGAGCATCTCCAAGCCCATCCGAATGTAATCGGTGCGACCACGCAATTTACCTTCGTTCATAATGAACCAAGCGCCTTCAATCGCGTGACCAGGATTCAACGTGCGTTCGTTAATGTGATCAATGATGTCACCCTCAGGGCTTACCGTTTCCATCACACAACGAATGTCAGGCTTCATGTGATACTTCTTAATATCCGCAATCGCTTGATCAATACGGTCATTCGCTTCTTCATAGCCAATGCTTTCACGCAAACGTTGACAGGTGACAATATTAATCATTGGATGCCCGAGACCACGCGTAGGACGCGCATCTGTAAACTTCGGCGGGAAGTCGACATGATCACCATAGACTTTGTAGGTCTTACGAGCGAGAGCTGCATATTCATCCGACTGCGTCAAACGCGCATATTCACCACAAGCAATGCACATAAAACTTTCAGAGAAGGCATAGCGACGCTTACGAATCGGATCGCCACGACGGGTCATGTGAAAATACATCCGACCATCCGTGGGATCATAGCAATATTTGCGAACAAATTCAAGCGTGCGTTTCGCCGCATGCACCCATTCTTGACGGGCTTCTACATGATTTGCAAGGAATCCCAAGGTCCACGCAAAGCGTCCTTGTTGCCAAACGCCTTTATCGGTATCAATCAGCTGACCTTGACGATTCAAACCCGTCATGATACCGCCGTACTCTTTGTCAAATCCATGCTCTAACCAAAAGGGCACAACATCACACAACAAGCCATCGCGATAGACCTGCTCAAGCTTCTTTAAACGATCTGTACTTAACATAAAACAGTTCCCTTTTTAAAACCTCTTATTCGGCTAAAATTGCAGCCACCGTATCTGCACATTCAGCCTGTGCTTCAGGTGTAATATTCGTCAAGGGAGGACGCACGGTTGGCATCTCAAGACCATGAATCTTCATCATCGCCTTACCGCCCACAACGCCACCATGCTTCACGAGCAAATCTACGATACGGCAAACCTTGGACATGCCCTTTTCAATCGCCGCCTGATCGCCAGCCTTATACGCATCCCAAATCTTGTAATAGAGCGGCGCTGCGTAATTATAGGTCGAACCAATCGCAGACTTAGCACCACACGCCAAAGCACCTGCAAACCATTCGTCAATGCCCCATGTGATATCATACTTACCACCACACGCACGCTGACAACGCTGGAACATATACAAGTCCGGATAGTTAAACTTAATCCCCACGAGTTGAGGAATCTTACCATCTGCCTTTTCAAGGAACTGTTCCATATCAAAGGTCACACCGCTCATCCCTGTGTGATAGTAATAGAAAGGTAACTTCGGCGCTGCCACGAGGACCGAATTAATATAATCAATCAATGCATCAATGCTTCCAGGCTTAAAAAAATTGGGAGGAACGATACTCGTTGCATCCAACTCCAATTCCTGCGCATAAGCCGCCAATTCGCGTGCATCACCAATGGAAAGTGCACCCACATGCGCAATAATAAACAAGCGACCCTTTGCAGCCTCTGCCCAAGCCTTCATTACCGCCTTACGCTCTGCCACAGTGCAACAAATACCTTCACCTGTTGTACCGCAAATGTAAGCGCCAACAACCTTTTGCTTCAACAACGTTTCAACCTGTTGCGGAATTAACTCAAAGTTAATTGAACCATCTGCGTTAAATGGTGTATGAGGAGCAGCAATTAAACCTTCAAGCTTTTTCATATGACGATCCTTTCTGTTGAGCAGTATGCAAAAGCAAAAATAACGATTTAAAATCACCTTATATTATGCTCCTTTTTTACAATAGACGCAAGTAAAATCGACAACAAAACATCTTTTTATAACCATTGTCAACACCTTCTCTCCCTTTTTTCATACGCGATCCCTCTTTTCTATTGCAAAATCCATCAAAAAAGAGTAGAATAAACAACCATTATTACTTTTCTATAAAAAATAAGGAAGGCTAGAAAATGGCAAATGTAAAATTCTTTAGTGGTAAATCCTTACCCCTTGAAATGCACAAAGTCCGCATCGTTCAAAAATTAAATCTCCCCCCCGTTGAAAAGCGTCAATTTTTAATGAACGAAGCAGGTAATAACACCTTCCTTCTCCAAAATCGTGATGTTTTCATGGATATGCTCACGGACTCTGGTGTGAACGCAATGAGCGACCTCCAGCAAGCCGCTATGCTCCGTGCAGACGATGCCTATGCAGGCAGTGAAACCTACAACCGCATGGTCACGAAAGTGCGTGAAATTTTCGGCATGGAATACTTCCTCCCCGTTCACCAAGGTCGTGCTGCGGAAAATATCCTTGCAACCGCACTTGTGAAGCCCGGCGATGTTGTTCCTATGAACTTCCACTTCACCACGACAAAGGCGCACATCACGCGTATGGGTGGCTCTGTAGAAGAGCTCGTTATCCCCGAAGCACTTGAACCCATCAACGATTGTCCTTTCAAGGGCAACTTTGACATCCCCCGCCTTGAAGCACTTATCCAGAAGGTCGGCCCAGAGCATATCCCGTTTGTTCGTATTGAAGCTGGCACCAACCTTATCGGTGGACAACCTCTTTCTTTGCAGAATATGCGTGAAGTTTCCGCGGTTTGTAAGAAGTACAACATCCGCCTTATGCTTGATGCATCCTTGCTCCAAGACAATCTCTACTTCATTAAGGCGCGTGAAGAAGCTTGCAAGAATATGACCATCCGTGAAATCACCGCAGAAATCTCTGCGCTCATGGACATCATTTACTTCTCTGCTCGTAAATTTGGCTTTGCGCGTGGCGGTGGCATTTCCATGCGTCACCAAGACGATGAACTCCGCATGAAGGAATTCATTCCCCTTTATGAAGGCTTCCTCACCTACGGCGGTATGTCCGTCCGCGAAATGGAAGCCATCGTTGTGGGTCTCGACGAATCGATGGATGAAGACATCATCTCCCAAGGCCCCCTCTTCATTCAGTACATGGCAAACGAACTCCACAAGCGTGGCGTGCCAGTGATTCTCCCCGCAGGCGGTCTCGGCTGTCACCTCAATGCAAGCGCTTTCTTGGAACATGTCCCCCACGAACAATATCCTGCAGGCGCACTCGCAGCAGCACTCTATATCGCCTCTGGCATTCGTGGCATGGAACGCGGCACCCTCTCCGAACAGCGTAACGAAGACGGCTCCGAACGCTATGCAGAGCTCGAACTCCTCCGTCTAGCCATGCCTCGTCGCGTTTATACCCTCTCCCAAGTGGAATATGCAATTGACCGTGTCGAATGGCTCTACAACAATCGTCACCTTATCGGTGGTCTCAACTTTGTTGAAGAACCCTCCGTCCTCCGCTTCTTCTTTGGTCGCCTCGAACCCATCGGCGATTGGCAAGATAAGCTCGTTGCGAAATTCCGCGAAGACTTCGGTGACTCTCTCTAATTTAGAGCAAATATTAAATGTTCAAAGAGCCTGCCTTCGCAGGCTCTTTTTTATGCGTTTTCAAAGTGGGCGACTTTGAGCTTCAATATGGGCGACTTTGCTCGTCAATATGGGCGACTTTGAAATTCATTTCCATCAGCCTTGATTTTAAAGGCTTTAAACATCCCCTCTCATTTTCAAAAAAACACACTCAAAAGCATACCCCTACCCTAGAAACTTATCGCATGAAAGATTACAAGACTAAAAATCGACCTAAAAGGCTTAAAAACTTC
>JAUNQZ010000143.1 GCA_030535915.1 bacterium | reverse complement strand
CTTTGACGCTCAATATCGCCCACTTTGAGCTTGCATTTCATCAGCCTTGATTTTAAGGGCTTTTAAGGGGGTGTAGAAAAAGTCTCGAAAAGGAGGTTTTTTGAGAAGAAAAAAGGATGATAATTTTGATGATATTTGCTGTTGAAAACTTGTGCAAGAATCCTTTTTTTGGTAAACTATGAGGAACAAGCAAGGAGATAATTATGGAACTTTCGAGACGCTCATTTTTAGTGACGATGGGGATTGCAGCAGGAGGGATGGCGATGCCATCGTTATTGCAAGCCTCGTCACCAGCACCGATTGCGAAGAACGCTTCGAAGCGTCCAAATGTAATTTTGGTTTTTTGTGATGATTTAGGTTGGGGTGACTTGGGGGCGTTTTGGCAGAATCGTCGAGCGTATGCAGGTTTGCCACATATTGATACACCGCATTTAGATGCTGCAATGTGTGATGGGGTGATGTTGACGCATGCGTATACAACGGCTCCAGTTTGTGCGCCTGCGCGTGCATCAATGGTGACAGGGAAGCATCAGGGGCATTGCAGTATGCGTGATAATACCTTTGACTGTCCGATTGATCCTCGCATTACGATTGGAACCGTTATGAAGACGGCGGGGTATGATACATGGCATATCGGCAAATGGGGTATAGGTGGCGGTTACGAAAGTAATGTAACCTCGGGGTTTGGAGTTCAACCGCGTCGTGCAATGGCGTGTGATGCAGGTTTTGACTATTCGTATGGTTATCCAGCACATGGACATGGACATTCATTTTATCATTGGTGTAAGAAATCGCCGGGCGTAAATGTGAATTGGCGGAATGCTCGCGAAGGTTCACCGATTGTTGAAAATGTCTCTTCGCAGGTCTATCAAGCAAAAGATGCGTATGCCAAGAGTTATCTCTCGCTTTCGGCAGGCGCCGATGGTACAACCTTTGAAAAGGATACAGAGGGAAATTACTATCGTCGTTTAATTGCGGACTTGGAGTGTCGCTATTGTTATGATACCGACCTTTTCACCGCAAAGATGAAACAGTTAATTTTGAAGCATAAAGAAGCTCAACGCGAGAATCCCTTCTTCTGCTATGCGTGTTATACCACGGTGCATGGTGCGGGTTCTCGCAATAATCAAGGCGACCCGACATTAGCTTCGTTGGGGAATTTCCATGTGCCGGGCGCTCCCTATCCAGCAAGTGATGCAAAGGATTCCACATGGGGTGGGGGCGTGAAGTGGGAAAAGAATGCACAGGGCTTTTTACCTTTCAAGGAGGGAGGTGCGTCTCCCGAGGGGAATACAAGTAATACTTACATTCATCCCGACTATCGTCATTATGACAATGAATCCAAGCGTCGTTATGCAACCAATGTTCGTCGTTTAGATGATGCGATGGGTGACCTCGTAAACTTCTTGAAGTTGCATGGGCTCTACGAAAACACGATGATTATCTTTACTTCAGATAATGGTCCTGCGGGTGAATATCTCGCTCCTGGAGGTATTAACTGGGTTGATCATCAATTTGATTCCAACGGACCGTTCAAGGGAATGAAGCGTTGGTGTTATGAGGGAGGTTTGCGTGAGCCGACCTTTGTGGTTTGGCCAAAGGGAATTCCAGCCTCCACAACGGCGGTTCCGAGACAATGTGATGTTCCCTTCCAATTCCCCTCGTGGATGGCGACGCTTGCCGATGTCGCTGGCGTTCCTGTGCCAGCGCATTGTGATGGGACCTCTATTTTACCCTCGCTCACGCAACACGGAAAACAGCGCCTCGCTCCCATCTATTGTGAATATGTTGACGGCGGTTCGGGGCATGGCTTTGGTTTTGAACAAATGATGCGTGTCGGCGATTATTCGATTGTTCGTAATAATGGACTTTCGGGTAAAGCAGAACTCTACAATGTTGTTAAAGACCCCGAGCAAAAGTATAATCTTGCAAATGATCCTGCAGAAGCCGAACGCTATCAAGAAATGACCGATAATCTTTTGCGTTATCGCTTGCCTCCAAATAAACAACAAGTCGCTTATGCGGCACCAGCGAATGCATTCTTTAATCGAACGGCTCAACGCTCCGCGGTGGATGATGCTGCAATTCCAGCCATCGCTCCTGCATTACCAGCGCATGAACAACCCTTCCTCTTCTGTGAACGCATGGATTACTTCGTTGAAGGTGCTGAAACATGGCCATGGGTGCCACAGTTTAGTTCAATGCAAGGTGTCGTTATAGACGAGGAAAATCTACCACAAGCATATGGCTACGCCTCTATCTTTTGGATTAATCTCGAAAAAGAAGCATCTGTAACCTTCTCTGCCCAAGGCGAAGGTGGTCTCCATATTTGGCTACATGGCGCTCACATCATGGGATATGAAGCCGGCGATTGTAACATCCAGCGAACCCTCAACCTTCGCCTCGCGCCAGGCTTGCATCCCCTCCGCGTCTATCAAACCACACGAAATGGAATCGCCGGTCTCGTGCAGTGGGGCGTTGCTTGCGCGAATGAATGCGAATAAAACGCATTAATTGAATAAGAAGTTAAACAAAATATCATCCTTTTAGCATCCAGCAGGTTTCTCCTACTGGATGTTTTTATGGCGTTGTAAAATCGTCATGAAAGGATTGATTAAAGTGTCGTACACATGCACGAATTCACGGAAAAAGTGTAAATTGCAAGCAAAATTACGCAGTGACTGGGGGAACAGTTGTCGAAT
>JAUNQZ010000049.1 GCA_030535915.1 bacterium | reverse complement strand
CACAGGACCAGCTTTAATGTAACCCGTGAGGATTTGTGTCTTCGGAGGCATGATATTCAATGCCTTTTCATTCAACTTTGATCCACACGCAACGGTTCCATTTGGACGAAGATACCATGTTGACGCAGAGAAAACTTCATTTCCAATTAAACGCTTTGGATGTCCACCTGCGGGTAAGACATAAATGGGAGAGCCATCAGCATCCGATGAAAGAATCACACGCGTTCCAACACCCATGCTTTCCCAATCCGTCACTTTATCACCTGTAATACGCTTACCATTGGGGAAAATATAGATTGTTGAGGGTGCATTATAGGCATCACGAGCAATATCCCATGCCGTTTGTCCCGCACGAATCACATGCTCACGCACAGCTGCATCTTTTTCAGCGACTTTCGCAATGGGCGCTTCAGCTTGTCCAACTTTTGGAACTTTGTACGGCAAAAGTTTATCTCCATCTTTTGCATAGAGCACTTGTGAAAGATAACTATCTCCCACGACAAGGCGACGTGCTTTAACATCTCCATCAACAAGCCAACGCTCATCAAGACCTAAAAGTTTACGCACGCCAGGTGTTGCATATCCCATCCCACAGCGTTTGCGACCACGATGCGATTTTGGATGCCAACGGTTCGGTTTGCCATAAGCCACTTGTGCATGTGGCATCACATTTGCATCCTTAATCCCATAAATACTTTGAAGCTGTCGAATGAGTTCTTTCAAGGCCGTATATTGTTTCATTGTCAATACACGATCATGATAACCAATAACTTCAATTCCAACCGAAACCTCATCTAAACGACGACGCCCCGCCCACATACTTGTTCCACAATGATAAGCTACGCGTGAACGCTCAACAATGCGATAGACCGTGCCATCACGATCCACGCAATAATGAGCTTCACCATTACGACTTAACTTTCGTAATGCAGACTTTGCTTCAGCCTCTGTTGTATGTAAGATAATATACTGCGTACGCTTACGCACAGCACGTTCTTTATTACGCGGCGAAGAGAAACGATTGCTCATTGTAAGTGCAGAGAGCACACTACAACAAAGCAAACAAAAAAGCAATAAAAACCGACGTAGCATCTTACAGTTCATCTTGTAAACGAGCATCTGCGGCGTTTACTTTTTCTTCCATTGCACGTTTATAATCATGCAACTTTTGACGCAAGGTCGCATCATTGAGTGCTAAAATTTGCGCTGCAAGGATACCCGCATTCGTTGCACCAGCATTTCCCAAAGCAAGGGTCGCCACCGGAATGCCACCTGGCATTTGCACCGTTGCCAGCAAAGCATCCAAACCATCCATTGCCCCACCTTTCATCGGCACACCAATCACGGGCAAAATGGAATGACCAGCAATGACGCCAGCCAAATGTGCCGCCATACCAGCAGCACAAATGAGGACTTTCAAGCCACGACCTTCAGCTTCCGTTGCATACGTTGCCGCTTTTTCAGGTGTACGATGTGCACTCATAATATGCACTTCATAAGGGATCTCGAAATCACGCAAGACGCCTACGCACTTTTGCATTGTACCCCAGTCGGAGTCGCTACCCATGATAATACCAACAACAGGATTCATCTTAAATCTTCTCCAAAAAAGTTTTATGTTTCATCAACAAGACAAGTCTTAAAAGTAGCCATTAGAGATACTTAAAGGCCTTCGCTGCAATATCCTTACGATAATGTGCACCTTCGAAATGAATCTTTGAAACACCTTCGTAAGCTAAACCAACGGCATCACGCAAATCTTTACCAAAAGCCGTTACTGTCAATACGCGACCGCCTGCAGTTACAATTTTACCATCCTTTTGAGCTGTGCCCGCATGGAAAACATGACAACCCGTCGCTTCAGCTTCTTCAAGACCTGTAATTTCAAGACCCTTAGGATAACTCCCTGGATAACCTGGAGCTGCCATCACAATTGTCGTCGCTGCTTCTGCACGCAAGCTCACAAGGTCATCCGTTAAATTCCCCTCTGCACAAGCCATCAAAATTGGCACAAAATCAGAGGCAATGCTTGGTACAACGACTTCTGTTTCTGGATCACCAAAACGACAGTTAAATTCAAGCACATTAACGCCACGCTTACCAATCATCAAACCGCAAAAGAGCACACCCTTGTAAGGAATTCCACGACGACGAAGTTCTTGCAACACAGGGAGAACAATCTTCTCCTTTGTGAAAACCATCACATCATGCGTTGCAATTGGAGCTGGTGTATAAGCACCCATACCGCCGGTATTGGGGCCTTCATCATGATCAAAGACACGCTTATGATCTTGAGCCGCAGGCAATAAAACAACATGCTCACCATCGCAAAGTGCAAAAACAGATGCTTCCTCACCATCAAGGAATTCTTCAATCACGACCTCTGCTCCTGCACTACCAAAGCGACCTTCATCCAACATTTCATGAATGGCTTGTTCCGCTTCAGCACGCGTTTGAGCGATGACCACGCCCTTGCCCGCCGCAAGACCATCGGCCTTAATCACCACCGGCAAAGCGAAATCATCAAGACCTCCAATGGCCTTTTCAGAATCTGTGTAAACACGGAAACGCGCCGTCGGCACGCCAGCAGCTTCCATCACCTCTTTAGAGAAAGACTTACTTCCCTCTAAACGCGCCGCCGCTTGCGAAGGGCCAAACACCTTCAACCCTTCTGCTTCAAGGGCATCTGTAACCCCTGCACACAAAGGAGCTTCTGGTCCTACAACAACTAAATCTGGATGTTCAGCCTTAGCCCAAGCAACAATCGCTGGCACATCCTCCGCACCAATCGAAAGATTCGTTGCAATTGCAGCTGTACCCGCATTGCCAGGTGCACAAAAAATCTGTGGCTGACGACTATCTTGGGCTAACTTCCACACGATCGCATGCTCGCGACCACCATTACCGATAACGAGAATTTTCATAATACCTTATATTATAGCAAAAACATCCCTCAACAAGCAAGTCTAAATGCTACATTAGGGGCGCTTCTCACAAACAAAATAAAAACGATGCGAACCTACGATTGGTCCACATCGTTTTTGAAGATAATACTTTTAAAATGCGTTAATTCAATTGTTTTGCCATTGCAATTTCTGGGCAAGTAAAAGGATTGGTATGTTTTGTACAATAAATGCAACCACGATAAATTTTATGGATAATCTTTGTTTTTTCAATTTGTTTAAACCCAAGCTTACCAAAAAATTCAGGTTCAAAGGTCAAAACAATTGCTTGCGCAGGCTTAAAACCAGCAATTCGCTGAAGGACATATTGCACCAACTGCTTTCCGATTCCTTGACCTTTATAACGCTTGTCAACTGCAACAGATTGTAATTCGACGGTTGCGGCTTCAGGTTGACCAATTTCAGGAAGGATTTGCCAGCACGCACATGCGACTAATTGATCCCCAAAATAACCAACCGTAAAACGATCGATATTTTCAACAATATTATTAATCGGGCGCAAAATCAATTCATGTGGATAGGTTTGAATTAATCCATGAATCGCCCAGACATCAAGAAGTGTTGCACGACGAAAAATAGGCTTTGTCGACATTGATTATCGCCTCCAAATCAACATTATGCCTGCGAGAACTCTTCAATCTGAGCAGCCGTACCAAAAACTAACAAACGATCATCTGCACGGATAATCATGTCTGGCCGAGGAATAACTAATTGGCGTTGAGCAGCGGGGTCAACATCATCAATACGACGAATTGCTAAAACCGTAATTTCGTAGCGATTACGAACATCTGCCTCTGCCAGCGATTTATCTGCAAGAGCCTCTGGCGTATGAACTTCTGCAGTATAAAGACCATCGCCGATCTCAAAAAGATCAACCTGCGCTGTACTCATCAATGTTCGAGCAAGGCGTTGTGCGCGGTCTCGATTGGGGAAAATGACGACATCCGCACCTACACGACGAAGGACTCGACCATGGACTTCAGAGGTCGCTTTAGCAACAACAGTACGCACGCCAAGGTCCTTACAATTGACCGTTGCCATCACGCTACCTTCAATGTTTTCACCAATCGCAACAACAACTGTATCGCAAGTATCAAAACCTGCTTCCTCTAACGTATGAATATTTGTTGCATCTCCCTCAATTGCCTTGGAGACATATTCAGAGAAATCGCGAATCTTCAAGCGGTCCGTATCCAATAAAATAATTTCAGCCCCCTGCGTTGCAAGAGCTTGAATTAATGCTTCGCCAAAACGGCCCGAACCAATAATGCCAATGCGTTTCATAATGACAATCATTATACCATATTTTTTATCCTTTTAATACCCTTTTTTATCATTTCACATGATTTCTAAAAAGGGCTCAATTTTGATGCATTTTGAAAACCATTGACTTTGCTCTCTCATTTCATCAGCATTGATTTTAAAGGCTTTTCAGGCAAGCAAAAAAATAGAGGTTAAAAGTAGAAAAACAACAATCCAGCTGTCGTAAAATAGGAGACCAAATATGACATCCCAAACGCATACTCTATCTTTTTATCGACCTTTATAGGGTTGAGCTTTTAAGACCCTATAATTTGATAAAATAACGCAACATAGAAACAAAAAGTCCTCAATTGATCTTTTCAATCAAAGACTTTTGAAAAATAACAAACAATCCCAAAAAGGATTCAATGTTGCGCATTTAAATAATAAATCTCTATTTACTTGTAAATGCGACAAAAATATTCAATTGTTTGTGAAAGGTTCTCAAATGCTTTCGTTGCATCACCACTTGCAACACCTTCACGAGCACAATGGTGAAGATGTGCTTCTAACAACATTTGACCAATGCGATGTAAAGCACTCTTGGCAGCATTCACTTGTGTGAGAATTTGCTCACATGTTGCATCGCTATCAATCATACGCTCAATCGCATTGCACTGTCCTGCGGCTTTATGAATACGACGCACCAATGCTTGATGCTCTTCTGCAGTTATTTCTGTCATTGTATCACCCTTAATCTAGGTTTTTTTAAATAACGCTCTTTTCACCCGAATTTACATCTATAAGGCGCATCAATTAATTGATATAAAATATAGCACTTTGAATTTTATTTTACAAGTATTTTTTTATTTTTCAAAAACAAATAATCGCTTAAAATACAAAAAGATAAGTAAAATCATACCCCTCAACCTATAAGTCTTATACAGGACATGGGTTTGTATATTAAATGAGAAAAAATGATTGATTTTTTAGAAACTTCTCTCTATCCATTTTGACATATTTATGTTATACTATAATGTATTATGTTAGAACATTTAAAATTTACACGATTAGCCAATGGCATTGGCATTTTAACATTTTCAAAGCCCGAAGCACAAAGTGTGCAATTGGCGATTCGTGTGCGTGTGGGAAGTCGAAATGAAACCGAAGCACTCAATGGAGCAAGCCATTTTATTGAGCACATGCTCTTTAAAGGTACCCCTTCGCGTTCTGCAAAGATGATTTCTCAAACGATTGAAGGTGTTGGTGGATCAATCAATGCCTTTACAGATCGTGATAATACATGTTACTATACCAAAGTTCCTTACGACAAGGCCAAAATTGCCTTTGATGTCTTAACCGATCTCTTTTATAATGCTTCGTTTGACGCCAAAGAATTTGATCGAGAGCGCAATGTCATTACAGAAGAAATTCGAATGTATGATGACCAGCCCGATAGCGTGGCAATGGATCAGCTCATACAACAATTGTGGTCGGGGCATCCTTTAGGTCGCCCTATTTTAGGTCCGATTGACACCATTCAAAGTGTCTCTCGCAAAGACATCCTCGCTTACCGTAAGGCGAATTATATTCCCTCACGAACAATTTATTCATTTTGTGGGCGAATTGACCATAAAACATGTGTAGCGATGGTTTCAAAAAGTGCAGGTCGCCTTCGGAATCCATCATTCGTACGAGAGGCTGAGGTTTATTCTCCTGCGATTCCCATGGATCCTTTCGCATTAACGCGTCGTGAAATCCAACAAACACAGGTCGCAATGGGTTGGAGAATTCCAGGTTTTGCAGATAAGGCAGGTTATCCTTATGCATTGTGTGCACTCTCTGCACTCTTAGGCGAATCAATGATGTCCCGTCTCTTCCAATCCATTCGAGAGCGTCGTGCGCTTTGCTATAATATTAATAGTTTTACAACACTTTGCAATGATAATGGCGCGCTCATTATTGCCGCTGGCTGTGACCCTAAAAAAGCCTATCATGGCACAAAAGCAATTTTGGCTGAAATTCGCAAGCTTATTGAAAAGCCAATTCCCAAAGCTGAATTTAAACGCACCATAGAGTACATTTGTGGTCGATTCCGTTTACGCATGGATGCTTCACCCATGGGATGGTATGCAGGTCGAGCACTCTTTGACCGTCCAATGGACCCCGAAGCTGATATTGCGGCCTTGCGTGCACTTACGCCTCAAGATTTACAAACTGCAGCAGCAACCTATTTACGTCCAGAACAGCTTGCCCTCTCCATCGTTGCACCCACACATGCACAACATGGTGCAGCGGAGTGGTGTTCACTCATGAATTACTAAAAGGTCCTTATGTCAGACATCCTCAATCTTTCACTTCTCGCGATTGTTCAAGGTTTAACCGAATTTCTTCCTGTGAGTTCTTCGGGACATTTAGTTCTTGCAAAAAGTACCCTAGGGTATGAAGCAATAAGTGGCCTTGGCGTTGAACTTCTTTTGCATGCTGGAACGCTCGTTGCCGTCATCGCCTATTATCGAACGTTTATCAAAGATATCCTCGTTCGCCTTTTTCAACGCGAAAAATCGGCATGGCTTTTTGCATGTTCAATTCTTATATCAATGATTCCTGCGGTGATTTTAGGATTAACCTGTGAAGAAAAGCTTGAAGCACTCGCAGAAAATCCAGCGGTTGTTTGTGCCTTTCTCATCATTACAGGCACGATTCTTCTTTTAACCCGTACCATTCATCGTCCACTTGAGAAAGAGATTACACCTCTCCGTGCGCTCATCATGGGCATTGCACAATCATTTGCAATGTTACCTGGGATTTCTCGTAGCGGTAGTACCATTGCGACCTCGCGTTTCCTTGGTGTAAAGACTGAAACGGCTGCAGCTTTTTCCTTCCTCATGGTTGTGCCAGTCATTCTTGGAGGAAATATCCTACATTTATTAAAAGCATTTTCAAATGATGGTGAAAGTGCCTTTACAGGTCTCACCTGGCCAAGTGCTTTAATTGGATTTGCCCTTTCGGCGATTGTCGGTTATCTTAGTGTCGCTTGGATGGTGAAACTTTTAGGTAAACGCAACTTCTGGAAATTTGGGTTTTACTGTATCGCTATTGGTCTCATCGGGTTAACCTATTTTCTTTTCCTGCAATAGTTTGACTTTCACAGATTAAAGCTACAATTTATAGCCTTTTATTAAAATTGTGGATACACAACTTACGCCTTTTATGGTATACTGATTTTATCGAATTTAATGGGAGCCTACCATGACAACAGATGACATTGTTGCACTCGAAAAAGAAAACGCGCGTTTAAAAGAAGAAATCCTTTATGTTCGTGATCGCTGGGAACGCGAACTTATTGTCGCAAAAGCTCAAATACTTACGTTACAGGAAGAACTTGAAGCCATGAAAGCGCGTCTTAGAGCATCCCTTTTGCGTACGATTGAAGCGGATGATGAAGTTTTTTCTGTACGAGAAGAAGCTGCCAAAGCGATACAGGCCGCCACAACGGAGAAATAAGCATGTTTGAAACAGACTCACGCCGTTGGTCTTTGCGTAATCCTCACGCAGAAATTAGCAATCACAATATTCCAACAGCAATGCTTGTTCAATGGGCACGCCAAGGTATTATTAAACCTGGCTTTACCCTCTCTACCGATGGTGAAGCATGGATTCCCGCTGAGGCTTTAATGGAATTGGACATGTCGTGGTATATTGTTAGCCCAGATGCCCCACCCTATGGTCCCGTCACCCGTGAAGCCGCAGAACACTTTATTGCCGAAGGACATTTCCCCGAAGATGCAACCATTACGCAAGACCCTGGCAATCTTCCCGTGACAGCAGAGCTTCCGCTTCCCATCACCCCCTCTCAACAAGAAACGCGTCAACAAGAATTAGAAGATTTGCGTCGCCGTCTTGTCTTAACCGAAAAAGAACTCAAACTTAAAGATCGTCGGATTGAAGAACTCCGCAAAGAAGCCGAAGTGCGTCAAACCGAGCTCAATGTTGAAGGCGCCCCTGATATTCAAACCCTCTCAATGGAACTTGAAGCACTTCGACTTGAACACTCCCATTTAAGAGCCTCTGCTCAAGAAGCTGCCGAACATGCCGCAACACGAGAAAATCAATTGCGTCAGCGTATTCATACCCTTGAGACTGCACTTGAAACAGCACAATCTCAAACAGCAACGCCTACAGACGAAAGTTTTGACAAAAATCTCTACAACATTCTCATTAGAGAAGCAGAAGTTTTGCGTCAAAGCCAAGAAGAAGAAACGCGTTTCCTTGACCAACTTCGAGAACTTGCACATCAGCGTCTCGTTCAATTCTCAGAGCGACTCCTTGCCATTCGCAAACTCATTGGAGACTCTCCAGAACAAATGGTTGCAAATGCTTCGCATAATGCACGCTTTCAGATGCCAACCCCTACCCTTATTCGCCGGCAAGATGACACTCGCTTAATCCAACTTGAACAAGCCCTTGCAGATGCTCGTGCGCGTGAAAGCGATTTACAACGGCAACTTGTTGTTCAAGAAGGGCGTGAAACTCAATTACGAGCAGAAATTGCTCAAGCAGAACGCCGTACTCTTAATTCCTTGCAACTCGATGAAAAACTTCGCGAAACGTTACAAACATTGGAACGCGAACACACCGCACGTGAAGAAGAACATCGTGAAAATGCACACATTCAAGAGCAACTTCTTCGCCGTATTGAAGAACTTGAGCGTCTCGTTGCAACACAAGATCAACCCCTTTATAGCGATCATGCAGAATTAACCTCTGCACTTAATGAAAATCCATCTCCTCAGCGTTCAACCTTTAGTTGGTTGCGTCGCCGTTAAAAGATTGATAAGACCTCACGATAAAATTGTGAGGTCTTCATTTCAAATATATAAACTACGCTCGGTATGATTTCTCTTCCTCCAGTTTATTTAGCACCAATGGCTGAATTCACCGCACCTCCTATGCGCGTAATGTGTGAACGCTATGGAGCTCAACGAACTTATACCGAAATGGTCAACGCTGAAGGCATTTGTCGAAACTCAGAAAAAACCCTCTTTCTCCTTGAAACGTTTCCCGAAGAAAAACATGTTTGGGCTCATCTTTATGGTCCCGACCCAGAACGGCTTGCTGAAGCAGCACAACGAGTAGAAGCACTCGGTCGCTTTGAAGGAATTGACATTAATGCAGGATGCCCAGTCCCTCGCATTACTGCTCAAGGCGCTGGATCTGCACTTTTACATGATTTACCTCGCCTTGAAAAAATTCTTTCCGCCGTAAAAAAAGCCGTTCAACTTCCCGTTTCTGTCAAAACGCGTTTAGGTCCACACCCACAACTTGAAACTTGGCAAGAAACGCTCTCCCGAGCTGAAGACGCAGGGATTGATGCAATTACATTTCATGCTCGCTTCACATCTCAAGGTCACGCAGGAACCGTTCATCTCGACAAGCTTAAATCCATCGTTGAATCTACAACTCTTCCTGTTTATGGAAATGGATCCATAATCGATGATACAAGTGCTAAAACAATGGCAGAAACAGGCGTAAAAGCACTTCTTATTGCTCGAGCAGCACTTGAAAATCCAATGATTTTTAACTTCCAAAACACAGATTTTAATCCGCATGCCCTTGCAGAAGAACACCTTGCACTTGAACTCCGTTATCGCGCCTTAGCTCAACGCTTCTCGCGTCTCACAGCAGAGGAAGCTACTGTTTTAACTTTTCGCCGGCATATTTTCCGTTATTTCAAAGGGCTTCCTGGAGCCAATACAATGCGTGGCAACCTTATGCATTTGCATTCTTGTGAAGATATTCGTACGGCCATAAAAAATGTTGGCGTGTTTTAATAATTTCAATGTAATTTCTTACAATAATAATTTAAAATTAAAATCACAAATAAAAAAGGAATAGAACTCCATTCCTTTTTTATTAAAACAAAATCTATTAAAACTCAATTTTAATTAAACATTTGCCATGTAAGCCAACCGCCTGAAAGATTCGCACACTTAAATCCATGCTGTTTTAAAATGCGTTCAGCAAGATAGCCTCGAAGCCCAACTTGACAATGAACAACATAAAAGTGTGTTTTATCAAGCTCGCCTAAACGTTGACGAAGTTGCGTTAATGGGATATTTATTGCTCCTGGGATTGCTCCTGCCGCATACTCTCCCGCTTCGCGTGTATCTAAAATAATCGCATTTTCAGGTATTGCATCGGGTGTAACAACATCACTTAAACCTGAGAGAATATTTTCTCCAATAAAACCTATAAAATTAACTGGATCTTTGGCAGAACCATAAGGCGGAGCATAGGCGAGTTCGAGTTCTGCGAGGTCTTGAATTTTAAGCCCTGTACGCATTGCTTGTGCAAGTGTGTCAATGCGTTTATCAACGCCCTCTTTACCAACAATTTGAGCGCCATAAAGTGTACCATCATCCGCAAATAAAACTTTTATCGAAAGACGACTTGCACCAGGATAATACGTTGCATGACTTGCAGGATGAAGGAAAAGCTTTCGATACGTTACCCCAGCGATAGCAAGGCGACGTTCCGTAAGGCCAACCGAGGCTGCAGTTAATGAACCAATCTTAATGATACTTGTACCAAAACTTCCTCGATAAACGCTCTGTCCTCCCACAAGATTATTTGCAACAATACGCCCTTGTTTATTTGCAGGACCAGCTAAAGGAATCGTTGTGCGACCTTTAAGAATTGGATCATAAACTTCAATCACATCGCCTGCCGCATAAATGTTTGGGTCCGAAGTCTGCAATCGTTCATTAACAATGATATACCCACGATTATTACACGCAAGCCCACAACGTTGAGCCAAATCAGAATTTGGCTTAACACCCGTTGCAACAACCACCATGTCTGCCTCAATCGTTTCTCCCGTAACAAGATGCGCAGTAACGGTTGTAGATGTCTCAGTGTAATGATCAACAGATGTATTTAAATGAACGACAATCCCTTGATGTTGCACCTCTTTAAGTAAAGGTTTTGTCATTTCCTTATCAAGCGTTGTTAAAATTTGATCTTCCCGTTGAATAAGGGTGACCTCAAGATTTCGTTCACGAAGATTTTCAGCCGCTTCAAGACCAACAAATCCAGCTCCAACAACAATCACGCGTTTAGCATTGCCAAGTTTAACAAGCAAACGATCCATATCGGCAAGTGTCCACAAATGCGATAAACGCGGATGGTTATCATTTGTAAAGGCCTCTCCCATAGGAGAAGCGCCTGTTGCAATAACCAATTTATCGTATGTTTCCGTACGACGCCCTTGCGGTGTTTGGATTTGAAGTAATTTTTTATCTCGACAAATTTCTAAAACGTCATGTTCTGTACGAACATCAATATTAAACCAAGCTTTAAATTTTTCAGAAGGCATAACAATCAAATCTTCTCGATCTTCGATTGTTCCACCTAAATGATACGGCAATCCACAATTCGCATAAGAAATTGTTTGACCTCGTTCCATAAGAATAATTTCAGCGGTTTCATCTAAACGCCTCAATCTTGCAGCTGTACTCGCCCCCGCTGCCACACCTCCAATAATAACAACTTTCATATAAAACTCCTTTCACGACTATAATAATTAAAAAAAGAACACGCGTCAACGCTTTTCTAATGTTTAAATTTCTATGGAACATCTGTGTACAATAAAATACACCCATATCCTAGTTTTCCCAAAACGAATGACCTAAGGAGGCTATAGTGCGAAGTTATGATGAAAACCAAATGCAAGAGAAATGTAGGTGTCTATCCATATTAGAAGCCTATTGCGCGAAGTTATAGTAAAGACCAAAATCGAGAATAAAAGAATCAAAAAAACCACTTTCGTAGGAGTTTTTCTAGGTAAATATGCGAAAAAAAGAACGATTTAATGCATTTTAGACCGCTTTTTACTCCAATCATCTTTCATTCGACAAGTACCTAAGATTTAATTTGAATCAAATCCCGTTTCAATTTGAATCAAATCAAAATTGAATTTGAATCAAATCGAGTTTC
>JAUNQZ010000142.1 GCA_030535915.1 bacterium | reverse complement strand
CCTTGGGTAAACGCGGTTGTCGCCTCCACTCGCAGGGTTGACACGCACACTCAATCCCGCCTCCGACACCAGCTGCGCACATCGCTTCAAGAAAGTATTCATGATACGGCCAAAGCCGATCATCGCGTAAATGAAGATGTGCATCAAAGAGTTGCATGCTACGATTGATGAAAAGGACGTCCATTCTATGGGCGTCCTCTTCATACGAGTGATTATGGAGTATCCTTAATGGTCATGAGGAATTCTGCATTACTGTCTGTTGTACGAAGACGCTTGAGGAGAATATCCATTGCTTCATTCGGACCAACAGGTGTAAGAATCTTGCGCATTGTCCAAATGCGTGAGAGTTCATCTGGATGTAAAAGAAGGTCCTCTTTGCGAGTGCCAGAAGCTTCAATATTAATTGCGGGGAAGATGCGACGATCGGAAAGCCCACGATCCAATTTAAGCTCCATGTTACCTGTGCCTTTGAATTCTTCAAAGATCACATCATCCATCTTGCTACCCGTTTCAATGAGTGCTGTTGCAAGAATAGTAAGCGAGCCGCCATTTTCAATATTACGCGCTGCACCAAAGAAACGTTTGGGTTTATGCATCGCATTGGCATCAAGACCGCCCGAGAGAATTTTACCGGAATGCGGCGCTGCCGTATTATAAGCGCGCGCTAAACGCGTGATAGAATCAAGGAGAATAACGACATCTTTCCCACTTTCAACCTTGCGTTTGGCGACTTCAATCACCATTTCAGAAACCGCGCAATGGCGCTGCGGTTCTTCATCAAAGGTTGAAGAGAAAACTTGTGCCTTTGTGTTGCGTTGCATATCCGTGACTTCTTCAGGGCGCTCATCGATAAGGAGCACCAAGAGTTCTACATTGGGATAATTTTCACTAATAGCATTTGCAATCTTTTGTAAAAGCACCGTCTTACCCGTACGCGGCGGAGCTACAATTAATCCGCGTTGACCAAATCCAACCGGTGTAAACAAGTCCATGACACGTGTTGAATATTCCGCCTTCTGCGTCTCTAAGAGAATACGACGATTGGGGAAAATCGGCGTGAGATATTCAAAGTGTGCAATGCGCTTCGCTTGCTCTGCGGGGAGATTGTTCACAAGCGTTACACCTGCTAACGCAAAGAATTTATCACGTTCACGCGGTTCGCGAAGGGGACCTTCAACGAGGTCGCCTGTGCGTAATCCATGTCGACGAATTTGTTGTACACTCACATACACATCTTCTGGACATTGTAAATAGTTATTCGCTGCAGAGCGTAAGAAACCAAACCCTTCGCCTAAAGTCTCTAAGGTCCCCGTTGCAATCACCGTTCCTTTACGACGCAAGTGTACACGGATAAGCTCCATAATGAGTTCATGTCGGCGAAGATTAATGGCATCTTCACTCCGATCCGGTGGAAGCATCGCGACAAGTTTCTCAAAGGGTACACCATCTAAATCTTTTAAACGCAACGGAGGCGCATCTGGAGGAAGTGGCTCATAGAGAGGATGTTGAGGTGGTCGATTGAGAGGATGGGAGGGATTGTTAGCATTCCCATTACGATTCCACCGTTGATTATTTTGTCCACGACGATCCCAATGCATTTGCTGACGATCATTCGCAGGAGACGGCGGAGGAATAACAATCGGGTCGGCCGGCATCATTGACATTGGAACGACCTCCGGAACGAAGTCGGAAGGAAGATCATTCTCTAGTGTGAGATTCTGAGGCACTTCATATTTTTCAACAGTTGGAGGCGATGGCGGCGTCGCTGGGGGAGGCGTAGATGGAAGAGAAGAGGCGTCGTTAATGGTTGGTTCTGACGGCTGGAGAGGGGGTGTGACAATTGGCGTTGTAGATTCAATTGGCGTTGGGGTTTTTATCGTTCGACGACGAACAGGGGTTTTTGTTCCTGCGGGGCGTGCAATACGGCGTGCACGAATGGGTGCTACGGGTTTTTCTTCAGGAGGCATATTTTCGTCCATAGAGGAAGCCTTAATGATTAAATGATTGAGCATTCTTTCGCCATTGCGAAACAAGCTGTTGAATTTGTTCTTTTAAAGGATTGATGTCATCTACGTCATTATAGATGATGGCGTCTGCTAAAGATGCTTTTTCTGCAATTGGCATTTGCGCGGAAAGTCGTGCACGGGCATCGGATTCAGACATCTGACGATGCTGCATCATGCGACGCAGTTGCGTTGCCTCAGATGCAACAACGCAAACGACATGCGGCCAATCTTTCGCCCAATCACATTCAAACAATAATGCAGCAGAAAAGAGACTGATATCCTCTGGCTTCTCCTTTGAAAGCCATTGCGCAATAACATTTTTAAGCATTGGATAAAGAATGCTTTCTAATGCTTGACGAGCGCTCTTATCGTTAAAGACGATGCTTGCCAAAGCAACGCGATCAATGCCTCCATCACGCGCACGAACCGTTTCGCCAAAATGTTGAACAATGGCTTCAACCGCTGCGCCTCCAGGAGCTTCTAATTCACGTACAACCTGATCGGCATCAAGCACACGACACCCCGCCTCAGCAAAGCAACGCTCAGCCATGCTTTTACCACAAGCGATACCACCAGTCAATGCAATATGAAGAGCCATAAATCGCGAAACGCGTTTTTAAAGATAAAGGAAAAAGAGAAGAAAGAGAAAATATCTTTTAAATGGCGCGCCCCGGAGGATTTGAACCTCCAACCTTCTGATCCGTAGTCAGATGCT
>JAUNQZ010000141.1 GCA_030535915.1 bacterium | reverse complement strand
AAGAATTATGGAGTGTGTGTTATGGCAAATGAATTAGATGAATTAACCGGACCGGTAAATGTAACAGGTCGAGATGTAAATGTAATAGAACGTCAACTTCCAATTCAAGTTGGTTTTGGTTCGGTGATATTTGAAGTGTTTTTGTGGGCATGTGGAATTTTGCCAGGGTTGATATTTCTTTTTATGAAGATAGGAGCAAAAACTTTCTTTCGTCAACTTCAACAAAAAATACAAGCAGATGCGTCACAAATTGATAATTATTTAGATCAACGCGTTCAAGTTTTGCAAAATGTCGCTGCGTTGGTTTCAAAGGCTGTAGAATTAGACAAAGATGTGATGAAAGCCGTGGCAGCATTACGAGGAGGTCATGGGCCATTAGGGGATGCACAACGAAATGCTTATGCCTCAATGATTGATACCTCGTTTGGACGCCTTTTCCCACAGGTTGAAGCATATCCTGAGTTACGTGCACATCATGCAATTACTGAAGCAATGCGTCAAAATCAAGCTTTGCAACGAGAGATTACTGCGGCGCGTGACCTTTATAATGACTCTATACGGTTGTGGAATTTCTCGGTTTATGCTTGGCCGACAAAGATGATAGTCGCGGCACGCCTTGGATATACAACGCGTATTCCTTTTTCTGCATCTACAGAAATTAAAGCCAAAGCAAGAAGTGTCTTTTTCTAAGCTTAGACACGAATAATGAATCCTGTTTCTCATTTCCAATCAACACTTCGAGGTCGTTTTCATGCGTATCTTGAGGATTTTCTTGCGCGTGCAGTTCAAACATCAAAGATTGATCGTCGAGAAAACGCTCGATTAGCAAAGATTATCCGTCATAATGAAGCGCTTCTTCGTCATGCAGAACGAGGTCGTGGTTGGTGTGTCTTTTTTATTATTTTATTCATCATTTTTGCAGGGGTAGGGATTGGATTTCTTTATCGTTACAATTTCCCAAATGTAGGAATTTTATTTCTTTGTGCTTACGCTTTAATGGGAGGGGGCTGGATTTTTTTAGGACTTTTGCCAAAGCTGCGTCATCTTGATGCTCAAATAACACATTTAACTGAAATCATTCAACAACTTATACATGAGGCAATTTCAAAGTTAATTCCTTTTTATGAGAATTTCTCTTGGAATACACTTACAAATCTTATTGAAAAAACATTGCCGGAAATATCGTTTGATGATTTTCTTAAACACGAACGAATGACTGAGTTAAATGAACGTTATAATTTCAATTTTTCGGATGTCATGCAACAACGTTCAATGCTTTATACACATAGCGGGACATTTTTTGGATATCCTTTTATCTTTTATAATGCCAAACGTTTTTATTGGGGAGAAGAAACTTATACGGGAACAAAATATATTACTTGGACAACGCGAGAACGGACTGCGAATGGTAGAACGCGAACAGTTTTCCATTCACAAATGCTTGTTGCTTCAGTGACAAAACCTTGTCCTCGTTTTGTAGAAGAAAAACGCTTTATTTTTGCGCATCCAGCAACACCTAATCTATCTTTTTCAAGAGAACCATCCTCGTTTGCTGGGAAAAGTGGATTTTTTGCTAACTTGAGGCGCCGCCTTAAACTTCGTAAACTTAAACGATTTGAGGCGAATCTCACGGATGAGAGTAATTACACCATGGTCGCGAATGAAGATTTTGAAGTACTTTTTAATGCGTCAAATCGTAACCATGAAGTAGAGTTCCGTATGTTATTTACGCCTTCTGCACAACAACAAATGGTAGCCCTTCTAAATGATACAACGGTTGGTTATGGTGATGATTTTTTATATGTTAAAGAAAAGATGATAACGCTTCTTTATTCTGCACATTTAGAGAAGCTTTCGTTCTCGACAGAACCTTATGTTTTAAAAATGTATGATTTTAACGAGGTGCTTAAGCATTTCCGTTCTCGTTTTACAGACTTTTTTAGGTCAGTTTATTTTTCTTTTGCGCCATTATATACGATTCCTCTTTATCAAGAACCTGCACCTAAACATTCGGAGCCAATGATCCCTCTTATTTCAAATTGGGAAATGGAGTCAATTGCAAATTGGCAAGGCGAATCGCGTTACGCACATCCTGAAAGTTCTACGGAAAATCTCCTTTGTGTGACAGAGATGAAGCAAGTTGGAACGCATGCTTCCGCAAAAATTACTGCCATTGGATTCCGAGGCGTCCCGCGTGTTGATGTAGAATATGTTTACGGGCGAGATGGTAAATTACATTCTGTGTCTGTGCCATGGATAGAGTATTTTGATGTTCGTAAAGAAAGTACGCTTAATGTTCATCTTGGGCTGGGAGAAGAATTAAGCACGGCGTCTTGTCGACGAACACTTGTCATTGACGATTAATAGCGTTTGTAGATTTGACTTTTAAGCATTATGATGACTCAACGTATGATTCAATTTTTCCCTATGGGGGCTATTTTCCTTTCTTTGGTCGCGTATTGGATGCCAGAGATATTCATGCCACTTCAACGTCTTATTGTTCCATTATTAGGATTTATCATGCTTTGCATGGGGGCAACGCTTTCAATTAAAGATTTTCTTTTGGCAATTAAGAAGCCAAAGGCTATTATTATTGGGGTGCTACTTCAATTTTTACTGATGCCATTGTTGGCATGTGGAATTGGAATAATATTGGGGTTGCCTAAAGAGCAATATATTGGACTTGTGATGGTGGGAACTGTTGCTGGCGGTACGGCATCAAATGTTATTACCTTC
>JAUNQZ010000048.1 GCA_030535915.1 bacterium | reverse complement strand
AGGGGCGCTGAAAATCTGTCAGCGCGAAGCGCTTTGCGGACAGATTTTGCAGCGCGCCATTTTGCGTCTTTGCGGTTCTAGGAGGCTGTCGCACGAAGTCTTTGTGGTTTATTCGTGCCAGTCGTCAAGGATCCATTTGCAGGGTTTCACGACATGGTGAAGTTTCTTTGCTTTGTAGCCGGCGATGGCGACATCTGGATCGGGGTTGCCATGGAAGACAAGAATCTTTGTTTTGGGTTTTTTCGGTGTTATCCAAAGATTCAAGGGGAACGTTTTTTCGCATACGCGCTTAAAACTCTTGACCCATGCTTCTGGCCACCAATAGACTTCCTTCATCGCGTGGGTCATGAAGGCTTGTTCGGTGGGATAAATGTTTCGATCAATGGCTTGGTCGATTTCCTTGAGGAAGGTTTCGTAGATGTAGTGGCTTTGAGGGCCGGCTTCAAAACGGAAACATGAGGAGTTGCCGATATTGGGACGTTTGCGGAAGATACGTTTGCGGAATTCAACCCAGTTGTGAATAATGCAATTCTTACCCGGCATGTAGTCAAAGAAGCAATCGATGTCTTCTTGGATGACAACATCGACATCGAAGAAGAGCGTGGGGCCCTTGAGGTCGGCTAATCCATTTTGGAAGAGGCAGAGCTTAACAAAGATGTTGGGCCAATGGTTGACATATTGCAAGAGGCGCTTGTCTGGAATCGGCGGGAAGGGTTGTGCATCGACGCCTTCCACGAGTCCGGTGGGGTCATCCGTAAAGCAGACAAAACGGAAAGGACGATGCAAGTGTCGTTTAACAGATGCATAGAGAATATTTGTAAACGAAGCGGGGTAACGGGTGCCCCATTTCAAGCAAACAATATTAACAGGCTCTTTCGAAGACATTGAGTCCTCCTTTTTTCAGATTGAAGAAATGCTTTCGTTCGTAAGGATTTCGTACAATAAACTGAAACGCACTTCTCTTTTAATTATACACCCATTTCATTTCAAAATACAATATCTTTTTATTTTTCGAAGTCATTGTGCGCCGTTGCGGTCTCGGGGGGGGGGATAATATCCACGAATGCATAGCGTCGGAAAAGCCAATAATTATAGGGTATGATGGGGCGATAAAAACGGGGTATACGTTTTTGTGCGTATACCCCGTATGATTTAGATGCGGAGGGTTGAGCCGGGGGGATAGAGCCCTCGGAGGATGTCTCGCGCAATGGGAGTTTCGAGTTTTCGTTGGATTACACGCTTAAGGGGGCGTGCTCCAAAGTCGGGATCGTAACCTTCCTCAAGGATGGCCTCACGTGTTTCTGGAGAGACTTCAAGGGTGAGGTCTTGTTCGGCGAGGCGTTGGTTAAGGTCGGCGAGTTGGAGGTCGATAATCTTTGTTAAGCTCTCTTTTGAGAGAGGATTAAAGACGAGGGTCTCGTCGATACGGTTCAGGAATTCCGGCGGGAAGTGTTGCTTTAAGACCTCCTGCACGAGGGGCTCGATGGCTTCACCTTTTTCCTCGGCGGCACTGATGAGCGACGAGCCGAGGTTAGAGGTCATGATGAGGAGGGTATTCTTAAAGCTCACCGTGGTGCCTTTATTATCCGTTAAACGGCCGTCATCAAAGACTTGCAAGAAGAGTTTGAAGACATCGGGGTGAGCCTTTTCGATTTCATCGAGGAGAATCACCGAATAGGGTTTGCGACGGACGGCTTCTGTGAGTTGTCCACCCTCTTCGTAACCGACATATCCGGGAGGCGCACCGACGAGACGGCTCACGCTGTGCTTTTCCATATACTCTGACATATCGATGCGTGTCATCGCATCACGACTATCAAAGAGTTGTTCTGCAAGGACGCGTGCCAGTTCAGTTTTACCCACACCGGTTGGTCCGAGGAAGAGGAAGGCGCCAATGGGTTTTTGACGGCTTTTAATCCCCGCACGCGCACGGAGCACTGCATCGGAAACGGCATCAACCGCTTCATCCTGACCAATGACTTTGGCTTTGATGTGTGTTGCCATTTCAAGGAGCTTTTCACGTTCACCCTCAAGGAGTTTTGCAACGGGGATTCCCGACCAACGGCTCACGGCTTCAGCGATTTCCTCGGGTCCGACCTCTTCACGCATAATGGTGGATTCGGTAGACGTTGCAGACGCGGCTAATTGCGCTTCCAATTCAGGGATGGTTTTATACTGCAATTCACCTGCCTTATTGTAATCATACTCACGCTGAGCTTTTTCCAATGCATGGCGAGCATTATCGAGTTTTTCACGCAATGTTTTCGAGAGTTCGTGTGCTTTTTTCTCCTCTTGCCAACGCGCGGTTAAGCCATCGGCTTGCGCCTTTTCGTTGGCGAGCTCCTTGCGTAATTCCTCGAGGCGTTTTTTCGAAGCGGCGTCTTTTTCCTTTGCGAGGGCGGCCTCTTCGATTTCCAAACGCATCACCTTACGGGCGAGCTCATCGAGTTCTGCCGGCATGGAATCCATTTCTGTACGAATCGCTGCACACGCTTCGTCCAACAAGTCAATCGCCTTATCCGGCAGGAAGCGATCCTGCACATAGCGATCGGAGAGTACGGCGGCATTGACCAAGGCCGTATCGAGAATACGCACATTGTGATGAGCCTCAAACTTCTCTTTAAGCCCACGCAAAATACTGATGGTATCCTCAACGGTGGGCGCTTCGACCATCACCGGTTGGAAACGACGCTCGAGGGCTTTATCCTTTTCCATATAGAGGCGGTGTTCATTCAGGGTTGTTGCACCGATACAATGCAATTCACCACGCGCGAGCATTGGCTTTAACATATTGCCTGCATCGCTTGACCCCTCCGTTTTACCGGCGCCTACGATGGTATGGATTTCATCGATAAAGAGCAAGATGCGACCTTCGGAAGCTTTAATTTCCTTTAAGACTGCCTTTAGACGCTCCTCGAAATCACCACGGTATTTTGCACCTGCCATTAAGGCGGTCATATCAAGCGCAAAGATGGTTCGATCCTTCAATCCCTCTGGCACATCGCCACGCACGATACGCTGTGCGAGACCTTCAACAATCGCAGTTTTACCAACGCCAGGCTCACCTATAAGGACCGGGTTGTTTTTGGTCTTACGCGAGAGAATGCGAATCACATCACGAATTTCCCCATCGCGACCGATCACCGGGTCGAGTTTTCCTTGACGGGCTAATTCCACGAGGTCTTGACCATACTTTTGTAGAGCCTCATAACACGCCTCGGGGTTTTCGCTTGTGATGCGTTGATTCCCACGCACATCCTTCAAGGCCTTCAAGAGGGATTGTTCGGTAAGACCGAGTTGCGAGAGAAACTGCAACGGCTTTAATAATGCGAGCAGCATGTGCTCAACAGAGACATACGCATCTTGCATTTTCTTTGCACGATCAAAGGCCTCGACCAGCACTTGGTTGAGACGCGTTGAGACATACACCTTATTCGCCTCGAGGTCACCCGTCACCTTCGGTAAACGCCCCATTGCCTCCTCTGTACGGGCACGGACGAGTTCGGGCGAGACCTGACACTTTTGCAAGAGACCTCCCACGAGGCCATGTTCTTGTTCAAGTAAAGCCCACATCACATGTTCGGGTTCCACCGTTTGTTGTTGACGACGGATCCCCTCCTGTTGAGCCATGGTTAAGGCTTCACGTAATTTTTCAGTCATTTGATTCATATCCATGTTTTTGTCCTCCTTTTTGACACCCCTTATATGCAATCCTCATGCCAAAAAGAATTCACCCCCACCCCTTCTTACGCCCTTTTACCAGGCTGTGCCACATTGGCACGCCGCTTATGCCATTTGCATGCTTCCACGAGCGAAGCGTTGTATTCTCAAGGTTACACCTCTTTTTTCGGTTGATTTCTTTTCCTTTTTAGGGTGAAATATGCTATACTGTTGAATTGTTTCGTGTTAAATAGGCGTATGCGCACGCGTACGCGACGAGAGAAAGACGAGTAGAGATGAAGCGTTACGATTTTAGTTTCTTTGACACCCCCACGGCTCGAGCCAAGAGCGATAGTGTGAAGTGGACGCGATATGGTGAGGATATCATTCCGCTGTGGATTGCGGATATGGATTTTCATTCGTGTGATGAAATTGTAGATGCGCTTGCGGCGCGTGCGAAAGAAGGGTGCTTTGGGTATGCCAATGATTCGGCCTCGGCGATTGAGGCGATGATTGCTTATCACAAGGAACACTATGGGTGGGAGATTGATCCTGATTGGGTTGTGCCGCAACCAGGTGTTGTGACAGCGCTCTCGATGTTTTACGAATATGTCAAGGCGACCTCGTATCATCCTGGGGTGATGATTAATCGACCCGTCTATCATCACTTTATGATGTCGGCCGATTTATTGCAGATTAACAAGACCTTTGTGGATCTCAATCCCTTTGCGCCGCATTTGCCTGATTTGTCTAAGATTGATGCGTTACCGTGCGGTGGGTGGATGCTCTGTAACCCGCAGAATCCTTTGGGGCATGCGTGGACAGAAGAAGAATTGAAGACGATTTTAGCCTTCTCCAAGGAACACAATTTGTTGCTTGCCTCGGATGAAATTCATGGTGGGCTTGTATTGGATACGCCCAATACTTATCGTCCGACTTTGACGGTTACGGATTCAGAATTTCGCGACAATGTGATGGCCTTTGTGGCACCCAGCAAGACCTTTAATGTGCCGGGGTTGGGGTGTTCCTTTGCGATTGTGCCCAATCCGAAGATTCGTGCGTTTTTCCAGCAGTACTATGGTCAGTTGATTCCCAATGTGAATATTTTTGGTTGGGTGGGAGCTGAGGCGGCCTATCGTTATGCAGAGCCATGGCGTCAAGGGATGCTCGCTTACTTACGGAACAACCGCGAGATGCTCTATGCCTTTACCTCGCGGTGGGAGTTGCCCGTGTGCAAACTCGAAGCCACCTATTTAGCCTTTATCGACTGCAATCGTTTATTGCCAGCGCTCAAGGGTGAATCGTTACAAGATTTCTTCTTGCGTTATGGTGTTGCCATTCACGATGGTGAAATCTTTGGTTCGCCGGGGTGGATTCGTGTGAATATTGCAACGCAGCGTGAGTTGTTGCAGAAGGCCTTTGATCGTATGTCTGAAGCGATTGATTCGCTTGCGCTCTGAAGATAGAGAAACCCCTATGGAAAATCGTCCCGTCGATAGTATGAATCAGCGCAATGCGTCCTTTGACAATCGCTTGCGTCCGAGTCGTTTTGAAGATTTCTTTGGTCAGCAGAAGGTGCGTGATCGTTTGATGCTTGCCGTTGAAGCCGCGAAAGGTCGTGGAGAGCAACTCGATCATGTGCTTCTCTCCGGGCCGCCTGGGTTGGGGAAGACAACGCTCGCCTATATTCTCGGCGAAGCGATGGGGGTGCATGTTAAAGCCACGAGTGGACCCGTGATTGATAAGCCCGCAGATTTAGCAGGGCTCTTGACTTCGCTCGAACCCGGCGACATTGTCTTCATTGACGAAATTCATCGCATGCAGCGCACGGTTGAAGAGTATCTCTACTCTGCGATGGAAGATTTCGTTATCGACATTATGATTGACCAAGGTCCGAATGCGCGTAGCGTGCGACTTGAGTTGCCTCGCTTTACCTTAGTGGGAGCAACCACACGCAGTGGATTAATTTCTGCACCGTTGCGTTCGCGTTTTGGGTTGCAGAATCGTCTCGATTATTATTCCCACGAAGAGCTCGCGCATATTGTTACACGCAATGCTGAGAAACTCAATGTGGCGATTGACGAACGCGGTGCGCTTGAAATTGCGGCACGTTCGCGTGGGACGCCACGTATTGCCAATAATCTTCTCCGTCGTGTGCGCGACTATGCTCAAGTCCGTGCCGATAATCGTATCACGGGAGACATTGCAGACAAAGCATTGGCTCTCCTTGAGATTGACCCCCAAGGATTGGATGAAATGGACTTACGCATTCTTGAGACCATTGTGGTCAAGTTTGGCGGGGGACCGGTGGGGATTTCCACTATTGCCGTGGCGGTAGGAGAAGAAGCCGATACGGTGGAAGAAGTCTACGAACCCTATCTCATTCAAGAAGGCTACATTGATCGCACGCCCAAGGGACGCGTTGCCTTGCCCAAAGCCTACGAACGCCTCGGGCTTACCCCTAAAGCCGACCAAGGGAGTCTCTTCTAATGGCGGTTACAATGTCTAAACCACCTAAAAAGACCACGGTGAAGCGAACCTTCACCTTGAAAGCCTTTCGGTGGAGAAGTAGTGAAGAGCGTCGCGAAGCCAAGCGAAAGATTGATGCGATTCGACGCCAAGCAGATGCCGCCCACATGGAACTCGTTCGACCCGTGAATACAAAAGCGCTTCGGAATCCGAAGGTGCTCTTTGGGTTGTTAGCTGCATTGCTTTTTTCTGGAGCGTTAGTGCTCAATATTCTCTTTCGCGCGCCAGCGCAACAAGCGGTTAATAAAGAATCCGTCCAAGGGCAGATTAATCGTGCGCTCAAGAATGTGAAAACACTTGCAGTGGCGACGACACTCTTTCGGATTGACACCCACATGTGGCCACGTTATACGGAGAAGCATCCGTATGGCGTGTGGGAAGTTCGTAGAAACTATGGCGTTCCTGGGTGGAAGGGAGCTTATGTAAAATGGATTTCCAATGACCCATGGGATCATCCATACGTTTACGAGCCCTCGGATTCACCCTTTACGGCACCCACCATCTTCTCCTGCGGTCCCGATGGGCTCCCCCATACCGAAGATGATATTCGCTCTGAGCCTGAAGATTTTATCTGCGACAAAGGCGATTGGCGACCACAGCCAACGGCTGCTGACACCCCATTGACACCCAACAAGGATTTAACACATGAGTAATCTTTTTAACAAGTGGATGCGTTCCTCTTATTTTTGGGCAAGCGTTGCATTTTTGCTCTATACTCTTTTTCACTTTACCGTTGCGCCATGGCTCTATCCTGGGGCATCGATTCATGCCCTTATTGATGTCCTTGGTCTTAACAACACCACGACCTCACACCTCTCAGCACCTCTCACAGAGGCCACGCTTACGGGCATTCGTTTCATTGCGCCGGAATCACATCTTATTGAAAGCTTTAACTTCGCTACGGTCCTCTTTGGGACGCTCAATGTCTTTCTCCTTGGATGCACATTAACCGCAATCATTAAGATTTTCTTAGAGCACTCGCCCTCCAAGGCGTATACAACGCGTCTGCTTACATGGGCGCTTCCCATTGCGTCGTTACTCTTTTTAACGACTCCAGAAGTCCTTCGTGCGGCGACACACTTCCAGGTTCAAACCTTTCAACTCACCTTTATTTTATTCGCCACAACGCTTACGCTTCGTGCGATTCAAAATGAAAAGGCTAATGGTTTTTTCCTTTCTTCACTTGTGCTGACCCTTGTGGCCCTTGAATCCAAAGAGTCCCTCATTGTTTCGTTTGTACTCTTTATTGCCACCCTTATCTGTTATTATCTCACTGTAGGGAAGCTCTCTGTCAAAGTACTCTTTAAGACCTTTGCGCTTCCTGCGATTTTTGCACTTCTCCTTTTATTTGGTCTCTGTGAAGGATTCTCCTATACCCTTCCTAGCGTAATGGCGGCGCGTTATTATGAGTTGCCAGCGATGTTCCTCATGACCGGTGGGTTACTCGTTGTAACCTTGAGTTTATTACCCTTGTTGGTTGCGCTCTCAATGCTTCATCGTACAAGCCTCAACATTCGCACCTTCCAATTGCTCGTTATCTATTTAACGCTTACCATTGTTGCAACGGTCGCCATTCTTCCAACGAGTTATCATCCGGTTCGTCTCTTAGGCGAAGATCAGCGCGAGACCTATCCGCTTGTGATGATTACTTGCATGGCCCTAACGATGGGGCTTTTAATGGCGATGACAACAGCGTTTCGTGTTATTCGTCGGCCTGCAGAAGGTGGAGAAGACAATGGATTACAACGTCATCGTCTACGCCTCCTCTCCATCGCCGTAACGGTTGTGCTTCCGCTCCTTGTACTCGTGCTTGCGGGTCTCTCGACGGTCTCTACCTTTGTGATGGATCGTGCACATACCCATACGACATGCGATATTCTCGATCAAAAAATTGACGCCTTTGGCAAAGACTATATATGGATTATTGATGATAGCATGATGGCGCAATGCGTGGCCTTGCGTTGTCATAAGCGAAACATCCATTGGATTACCTTTATCTCGCCCGAAGCGTTACTGAAGCCCGTTTCCAAGGAGAGTGAAATCTATCAACTTATTCTCTCCTCTGAGCTCCTCTCACACTATCTCTCAGAACAAGAGCAAAACGACCTCTTGCACTATGCAGAGCTCAATGGACAGGTCTTCCTCAAGGCGCTTGTTGAGAAATGCCCACAAGTTCTCACCGCGATTCACTCCTTTGTGCCCTCTACCCTTTGGGAAGAGTTAAGCAGTAGCGCAATGCCACTCCACATGCTCTACACGGGAACCTCATTTGTCGGTGTGCCGATGCAAGCTTTAGACCAGCATCGCTTGATGAAGGTCTCACCCGCGGCCCCCATTGCAGAGGATTGTCTTGCGTATCCTCAAGATATTGGATTCCGTAACTTTATTAAAAATACGCGTCAAGAAGCATGTAACTTCCATCTCGAAGCGGCTGCAACGCTTGCACAAATGCGTTTAGAAGCGTGCAATGCCTTGGCGCTTGAACATCTCGCGGCGGCTTACACCTGCGATCCGGAAAAGATAGAATCCACGCGTGATGGCATTTTAACCTATCTCAAAGACAATATCTTAGCCCTTCAAGGCGTTGCCATTCCCTCGGCGTTAAGCCTCAAGAATGGCGCCCTTAACGATGCCTCTATGGCAGCGGGGTCCCCCCTTGTTTTGGATGATGCACATCGGATGCACAACCTTGATTGGCTTATTTTGTATCCCTCCTATGCATACTACATGAAAACTCGTGAGCGTGGAGCAAAGGCGCTCTCGATGCCAGCCTATCAACAGCTTCGCTATCAAAACCTTGCCCAACAAGAAAAGCCCAAACTCTCCGCGGAAGAAGAAGCAAGCCTGCGTGAGAAGTATCAAAAAGCCATTTCGTTGGAACGCCTCGCCCACTATCACATGAAGCAAACGCAAGACCTTGAGGCCGCACGCCAAGCGATTGATGAATTGGAAGTCCTCCTCGATCCGATTGATGTTAGCTACTTGCGCGCATTCTATTGGAATTTGAAGGGCGACTCACAACAAGCGCTTGCGGCGTTGGAGACCTTCCTCTCGCGTTATCCCAACTATATTGAAGCGCTCGCACTCTTAGCTACGATTCAGCTAGAAGCAGGGAAAATCGAAGAGATTAAACTCAAGACCTTGCCTCGCATTCGTTCTGCGGCGGGTTCTGAAAAGAATTATTACTACTACATCATCAAAGCTCAGATTGCCGAACGCCAGTTGCGCCTGCAAGAGGCTCGTACGGCCTTTTTACAAGCCATTGAGGCGAACCCTCGTGACATCAATGCTCGCGTGAAGGAGACGGTGCTTACCTTGGACATGCGCTTGCAGGATGCTGCGGCGGCAAAGAAACATGCCAGCGACTTCCTTAAGCGTGATTTGGACTTCCCCTTTGCACATTATGTGCTCGGTTCGATTGCTCTCTCTGAAAACAATCTTCCCACGGCGACCTTCCATCTTGAACAGGCCTCGTTAAAAGCCGAGAATCCTCTGCCCATGGCCTATAATGACCTTGCGGAATTGTGCCGTCGCAAAGGTGAATTTGAACGTGCATGTTCGTATGCTATCGCAGCCTATCAACGAGACCCTAACCTTGTCATTGCGCATGAAACGGCAGCCTCTGCCGCCATTGCACTCAAGCGTTATGCGCAAGCCGAACAAGAACTTAACACTGCGATTGAAACATCGCTCAAGCTTGCTCCTCACCAGCCTGTAGATGCACGCATTCGCTTAACTCGTGCGATTCTTTTTGCAAAGACGAATCGGCTCGTTCAGGCACGCCAAGAGCTCAAGAATGTGAATGCACAGCAGCTCGACGAAACCTCGTTGCGTGAATACGAAGCACTTCGGAAAACCCTTCAATAAAAAAGCCTTATTATGTCACGCTATCGTTCTCAAAAGGCCCTTATTTTTGGTGCAGGCAAGAGTGGCTTTGCGGCGGCGAAGTTGATGATTCATCTCGGTGGACAGGCAACGATACTGGATGCGAAGTGGGACGAACAGCAACGCAAGAGTTATGAACAAGCCGGCATTACGTGTCTCACTGCAAGAGGCGAGGACTTCCCGAACGAGGGGGTTGACCTTGTCATTACCTCGCCCGGCATTCCTGCAGATCATCCGTGGATTTTAGCCGCCCAACAGCGACAACTGCCGTTGCTCTCAGAACTTGAATTTGCATCCACGCTTTGGCAAGGGGAGACATGGGCGATTACAGGGAGCAAGGGGAAAAGTTCTGTCGTGAAGTGTCTCACCGACACACTCAATCAGAATCATATTCCCGCCGTTGCTGCAGGAAATTATGGCACCCCCCTCTCTGACTATTGTCTCACATTGCCACGTGCCGGCAAAGGAGTGCTTGCGGTTGTAGAGGTCTCCTCTTTTCAACTTGAATTTACGCATACCTTTGCGCCACGTTATGCGGCGATTCTCAACCTTCAGCCCGACCATCTTGATCGTCATAAGACACTTGAGAACTATCTCGCAATAAAATCTAAGATTTTCCAAGCTCAAACGGCAACACAGGGCTGTATTGCTTTTCTTCCTCCAACGCTTCCTACAAATGCCATTCCCGATGGCGTTACGATTGAACGTTTTGGCGAAGCCCCACATTTGGACTGGGTTTACACTTCCGATGGGATTCAAACACCAACAGGAATGGTTCCGCTTGCGGGCTATTTTAACAATCACGTCCTTGGACATGCCGCAGCGTTAATTACAGCCCTGCTACAACATCACGGGCTCTCCAAAGAAGCCATCGCTCATGGCTTTGAACAGTTCACCCCCCTCCCCCATCGCGTTCAAACCATTGGAGAAAAAAGAGGGGTTCGTTTCATTGATGATTCGAAAGGCACCTCTCTCTCTGCGACCCAAGCCGCCCTTAAAATGTGCGGGCCCAATCTTCATTTGATTGCAGGAGGATTGCTCAAAGAGGATGATTTTGAATTCCTTGTCGATGATCTCCGGCGATATGCAAAAGCTACCTATATCATTGGGAAAGAAACCCAATCCCTTGTCAACGCTTGGTCCCCAATACTTCCAACACATGCGTGCGGAACGATGGACGAAGCCGTTCGTCAAGCCTTTGCTGCGGCATTACCAGGAGAGACCATTCTCCTCTCACCTGGTGCTGCGAGCTTTGACCAATATTCTGGCATGGCCGCACGTGGAGAGCATTTTAAAGCCTGTTTTGATGCCCTTTAATCTTTGAGTATCATCGCCTCTATGCGCTTATTCATCATAGGCGCATTTCGTTTTCGATACATTCAATCAAGAATTACAACTGCCGCAAAATGTCAGGTGTTGTAGGATAAGTGCGAACATCAATACGCATTTGTGCATACGCATAATTTCGCAAGGGGTCAAAATCTTGAGGAGCAAGAATCACAATTGGCGTTTTTGAGAGACGCGCACAACGGCGAATTTGATAAATCATATCCTCTACGGAACTTTCCGGGAGTGCCCCATCAATAAAGAACCGAGACGGCACAAAGGTTTGGCAAAAGTTTTCGATGTTTAATGCTTCTCGATCGGGATTCGCAACACATCCCATAAGGTTTGCCATTTGTGTCAAATCCTCAATGAACGCCTCATCTCCAGAAAGGATGACCCACATCGGGCGCTTCGCTAGCGGTAGGTTCACTTGAACACGCGTTCCGGTTGTTTGATTCGGCACTGGCGAAAAAATCTTAAGTGAGCCTTGATGAAGCTCCACGAGTTCTTTCACAATGGAGAGTCCAAGCCCCGTACCCGCCACATGATCGCCGACACGATAATAGGGTTGTATCACACGCGAGAGCGCTTCTGGAGGGATCCCAATTCCATTGTCATCTACCACAACGCATGCAGCATCTGCCACGCGCTGAATTGAAGCCTCAATGGTTCCTCCAGCTTGTGTATACTTAATGGCGTTAGCTATAATATTACTAAAAATGCGTTCAATCTTATGCGTATCAACCATTGCGAAACAATCATCTTCGCAAGTTTTTATCGTTAGCGTTTGTTGCTTCGCTTCTGCTTGAATGTGTAAAGCTTCTATCGACTCTGTGAGCAATTTTGTTAACGAGGCAGAGGTCTTATGTAGCTTTAATGTGCCCATTTCAATA
>JAUNQZ010000140.1 GCA_030535915.1 bacterium | reverse complement strand
TTTCCGGGCAGATGTAGACTACCTTGAGGAATTTGTCAATTTCTTGGTCAATGTCAGTTCGGGAGGGGTCTACCAGACCTGTTCCGTCAAATATTAGATCAAAATTCAGCGTTTCACTTTCCAGTCCCATCCATTGTCCATCGGAATGTGCCGATCCTCGTGAACCTTTTTTATTGTTCACGACATTCAAGGTGCGTGTGATGCTGGCCGGATTAATCATGGCAGCATATTCAGCATGGCTGATTGCATCCTTTTCCTCAAAAGCATTGTTCTTGAATGCTCTGAAATTAATTTTCTTATGTCCACCTTTTCCGTTACTCATCTTTCTCGGTTCTCCCTTTGTTTATGTAATTTTTTGTACGAACTTTGGGCCAATGAAACATTTTTATCTTGTTCTTCTTTGTTATTAGAGGCATTATTGCTCGACCTATCAGTATTTATGATAGCTTTGATAGTCAGTTCTTTTATTTTTACCGTCATTTTTCTTCCCTTTCTGAAAAATAATTAAAAGCTAGCTCTAATGTCTCTATGGCCAATTCGCTTTTATTTGCTCCTAATTGTGATGTTTCCATCTTTACAGGATAAGCTCCCACGATGTTCCACGAACGTATGGGATTGAACTTTTCGTCTTTCAATGTGATGATTACGTTACAAGGCAATATTTTAAAATCTTCAATGGCATCTCTTGCCCATTTCCTCACAATGTTACCATCGCTGTCCAGACATACGGCACGTTTCAATACCAGGTTCCTGTACTTGGCAGGCTTAGGCAACCGCCAGGTAAATTTATTTTCACCACCTTCACTGACTTCTTCCACTCCAAGTTCACGGCTTAGGCCAGAAACTTCCTGCCAACCCATATCTTTTACCTCGATATTGCCTTTGAAACTGACATCAAAGGAGAACGCCGTAGCATATGTTTTTCTTTCAGTCTTATCAGCCATATTTTTTAGAGGGTAAGGTGAGAAGGACGAATCCTTCTCACCGTTAGAATTTATTTTACTTCTTAGGTCTGTCTACAGTGAAACTTTCGTAAGCAAGTTCGATACTTTCGATAAGAACTTCGCCCTTAGATGCACTCAGGTCACCTGGAGTGTATTTTACAGGGAAAGCCTGTTTCAGACTCCATGTGATTACGGGTTCGTGTTTTTCGTCCAACAATGAGATGGTTACGTCGCGACGTTCTGTAGTGTTATTCGCGATTTTGTTAAACCATTCAAAGAAACCGTTGTCCGAGGTCATGCTACCACGTTTTAAAGTCACGTTATTAAAGGTTTTTAGTCCCGGCATCTTAAAAGTTGCATATTCCTTATTTGCACCTTCACGATATTCGATGACTTTTGTACTTACGTTCAGACCACTAACGTCAGAGAAGCTTACGTTTTCGTCGCTATCACTCCACTTTACACTGAAGTGAAAGCCGGTCAGAGGATAATTATTTGTTGCCATTATGTTTTTCTTTAAGTGTTAGTAATTATGATTCCTGCAACTTGTGTGAGAACTGCAAGACGATGAATTCTGCAGGACGTACAGCTGCCATACCAATTTCCACAATCATGTATCCGTTCAAGATGTCTTGAGCAGTCATGGTTTGGTTAATTCCAACGCGTACATAAAATGCTTCTTGAGGTGTAGAACCTGCCAATGCACCATCGCGCCATAAGTTGGAAAGGAAGTTTTCAATTTGGCAACGTACCTTCACCCAAGTGTTGGCATCATTCGGTTGGAATACAGCCCAAGCAGTAGATTCCTGAATGCTTTCTTCCACATAGTTAAAGAATCGGCGTACAGAGATGTACTTCCATTCGCTGCTTAGTCCGTCCAGTGTGCGGGCGCCCCATACTAAGATACCCTTGCCTTGGAATGCACGAATAGCATTGATGCATTTACCGCTGGTGTCTTCATTCAATTCACCTTGTTGCTTGTCCGAGATGCGTACATTAATGTCACTGATTCCACTAACACTCATGTTGGCAGGAGCATGCCATACACCTCTTTGGTTGTCGTTGGCACAATAGATACCTGCGATGGCACCACTAGGAGGAAGTAGATTAGCTTGTTCCTGTATTTTTGCCACTAACTTGGCATATTCAGGTTTGCTCATCAGTTGCTTGGCAAAGAGAGTGCTTTCTTCTGTCGGTTCACTTAACTCGGCATAATTTTTGGCATTTTCAAGTTCTTTTTCACTCAGTTCCAATCCCTTGTAAATATCATAGACATTGATTTCTCTGTCATAAACCGATTTTATATAAGGGTAATATGCTGCACCATAGCTGGCTCCCTTAGTACCAATGCTGTTGCGGAAGTTTGTTGCATCCGTATTGCAGTTTCCTGTATCTTTCACGTCGAGGATAGCCACGCGGTCCTTCAATTCCAAGCATTGTGCCAATGCTGCATTCTGAACACTTGCAAGTTTATCAATCTCAAGGCTTACTGCATCAGGCACTACAATCATGGTTACTTCGTCAATGGGTTCGAGCATTGAAATACCTGTTTCCAAAGCTGTATTGCTGATGGCATCCGTATAATTGCCTACAGAAACCACATAGCAGATTCCTCCACCGTTGGCATAGAACAAACGCATGCTTTCGTGCAATTTGTATTCCAATCCATTGATTCTGTTTTCTTCATCGGAAATTGCTATTTTACAAGCATAACCAAACTTTTCTTCAAAGTCAATAAGACTTTCTACTCTGATTGCAGTGTTTTTTGTCCCTTTTTAAGTGTAACCTACGAAACCTGGGATA
>JAUNQZ010000139.1 GCA_030535915.1 bacterium | reverse complement strand
ACATTCACCTTTTTGATAGGAAGAGCCACGATAAACACCGGTTGCTGCAAATTCTGTTGGGGTATCATAAATCTCACAAGGAAGTGCAAATGTCTCTCCGAAAGGGTTTCCCCCACGAGTGTTGCTCTGCACAGCCACATTCTTACTTGCATTACATCCACTAAGGAAGCACACACATACGGTAGCGATGGCTACCAATAAATTCATCTTTTTCATGATTAAAAACTTTTTATGTTAAACAATAGAGTAAATAGAATAATTCATTTTATTCGGTGAGGGTACGGACGGCACGAGCGTATCTCTTATATTGCCCGTCGCCTATATAGCAATCATCCCATTCTCCACTTGAAAATTCCAAATAATACCTATACTTTGAATAACCAGAACCAGAAGGTTGTGTAGAACACCAATATCTTCCAGTTGCAACAAACCCTCCTATTTTGTCTCTTAAATTATACAATGCAGACATTTCATCTTTTGTAGGTAAACGCCAATCCGTAAATCCACCTACCGTAGAGTTTTTGCATAACGATTCCATAGAATAATAGTCACCTGTTCCTATATCCTCACGCTGCACTGCAATGCCCAATTCAGGAATTACTATAAAGTCAGGAGTGAATAGTTGTATCGTTTCACCATATACTGTACCTCTACTGTTCGTAGCATAAGCACGTATATAAGTGGCTTTTTCAGAAGAGAACCCTTCAAGCCGTCCACCAATTTTTCCAGCACCATAAAAGCCTTCCCAATACGCTTTATTATCAAGAATCGTAGGCGTACTATACTCAGTACTATATACAAACCCAATCTCTGTGTAAGGAGGATTACCCACGGAGATAATGTTCATCCACAGTGTAGCCGAATGAGTTGTCTCATCTATATCTGTGGCCCCCAATGTCTCAACTTCAGGAGCTGTCTCTTCCGTACTAAAAGTCATTGTTTTGTCACTATAGACCACACCCGCCTCGTTTTTTACATAAGCACGCACATAGTAGGTCGCTTCACGAACCAAATCTGTGAGCTTAGCATCAAAAGTTCCCTTACCACTGCCTTCGACTGTCACTATATTATTATATATAGTAGGCGACGAGTTGGTGTGGCTGTATACGAAACCACGCTCCGTATAGGCAGGGTCGCCAAGTTCTAATATTTCGCCATGTGCTACGGCCGTGTGGTCGGTCAGATTAATATCGTCTACTCCTATTATCGTGACTTTGCCGCCAACAGCCGCTGTTGTAAACGAGACCTGATTGCTACTATAGGCAACGCCCATCTCGTTGACTGCATAGGCACGCACATAGTAGGTCTTGCCCAATGTAAGCCCTACGGCTTGGCATGAATAGGCTTTGTCATCGGTCATCGTCGCGGTGAGTCGCTGTAGGGTCTGCTCTACGGTAGGCATCGACTGCTCACTATATACAATGCCACGCTCGTAATACTTGGGGTAGCCGTCATCGACAATCTCTCCCGTAAGCACGGCTGTCGTTGCGGTGATGGACGATACCTCCAAGGTGTTGAGCACAGCCTTCTTCTTGGCCTGTCCGTATGCCTTGACGGTAATCTCCGTGCTACCCACTCCCTCGGTACTGAGTACAAGCACAGTGGTGTTGTTGCCATCGGCAAGCAGGTCGCGGTCAATCTTCACAATGATAGTACCCGTCTTGCCATAGGCGAGCGAACCGCTCTTGGGCGATACGTCAGTAATCCATCCGCAGTTGTTGACCATCTCCCAAGAGAGTTTCTCGTAGTTGTTGTTCACAATATTAAATGACAGAGTGTTCACACCGTAGTCCTTGCCAAAGTCGAGTTCTGTGCGGTCGGCCGTAATTACGGCTGGTATGCGCTCGATGAGCAGGTGGGCCTGTGTGGTCTGATTGGCAGCTACTGTCACCACCTTGTCATTACTTTTATAGCCCTCCTTGTTGATATTAACGGTGTACTCACCGGGGCTGAGGTCTACAAACTCGAAGGAGCCGTCGCTACCCGTCACCGTAGAGTTGCCTCCAGGTGAAAGTACGGCACTTACCGTTGCAACAGGCTCACCTGTATTCTTGTCAGACACTACACCGGAGATACGTCCAACGTTGATTTCCTCATTGATGTCGTCACAGGCCACAAACAGCAAGCCTGCCAACAGAATGTAGAATAGTCGTTTCATAAATCTTGAGTTTTATCAGTTGTTATTTATCTTCTTCAGATGGATATTCACCTCCAATTCTTCACCGCTAATAGCGCTTACCAACTTACGATTGGCCTGATAACCCGCTTTCTGGAAAGTGATGGTATACTGTTGTGCATCGAGATCATCGAAACGATATGCACCATCTGCTCCTGTATGTTTAGTAATATTGGTAGGCGAAAGTACTACCGATGCATTAGGGATAGGCTCACCTGTGTCATAGTCGGCCACAGTACCGTAAACCGAAGAGAAGATTTCATAGTCGGTACTCGTGCAACTACATATATAAGCTGCAGCCAAGACCACAAATAAGTAAAGGGAAATCGTGCGTAAGCGGTACGCAACGCTGAATCGTTGTTGTGTCATTGCTGTATAGTATTTGAGTTAAACGTATAAATACATTTCTGACCGCCTAACTCCCTATACGGCCAAACCAGTCTATCGTTAATATATAAAAAAGACGTGGGAGTAATCACTCGCTTATCCCACATATCAGGCTCTCGCATTGCCCTTCCCAAGGATAAGCAACGCATTAGCCCACGCCGTGTGTATATACGAACAACTGCTGCA
>JAUNQZ010000047.1 GCA_030535915.1 bacterium | reverse complement strand
GACGGCATCCCATTCGGACTCTTCCATACGGAGGAGGAGGTTGTCGCGGGTGATGCCAGCGTTGTTAACGAGAATATCGAGACGACCGAATGCGTCGGTGGTTGCCTTGACGGCAGCTTCGACTTGGTCAGCCTTAGAGACGTCGCACTGAATGGTGATAACCTTGTGGCCGTAAGCTTCGACTTCAGCCTTAGCGGTTTCGAGGAGTGCGGGGTTGAAGTCAAGAATTGCAACATCGGCGCCACATTCTGCGAGAGCCTTTGCGGTTGCGAGACCGATACCACCGCCAGAACCAGTGACGAGAGCGACTTTACCTGTGAAATCCATGATTGTATTCCTTTCTTTCGTAGGGTTGAAATTAAGCTTCAACTTTAGCGAGGGTTGCGGTAAGGGAGGCGGTGTCCTGAACGTTGGTCACGCCGTTAGCCTTATCGATACGACGGATGAGGCCGGAGAGCACCTTGCCGGGGCCGAATTCGACGAAGAGGTCATTACCCTTCATCACAGCCTTTACGCAATCAGAGAAGTGGACGGGGCTATCGACCTGCGTCAACATTGCGGCCTTGATTGCTTCGCCATCTTCTGCATGGAAGGTGCCGGTTGCATTGGAGAGCACAGGCATGGTGGGCTTGTTGAAGGTCATATCCTTGACGAACTCAGCGAGCTTTTCGCGAGCGGGAGTCATGAAAGGAGAGTGGAATGCACCCGCGACCTGGAGGACCACATTCTTCACGCCAGCAGCCGTTGCGAGCTCTGCAGCCTTGGCGACATTTTCGTGGGTACCGGAGATGACTTGCTGTGCATCCGAGTTGATGTTGGAAACTGTGCAACCCGAACCTTCGCAGATGTCCTTGAGCTGTTCTGCGGAGGCGCCCATGATGGAGATCATGCCAGAGGGGCGAGCTTCGCAAGCTTCTTGCATGTACTTGCCGCGCGCTTGGAGAATCTTGAGGGTGGTTTCGAAATCGAGCACGCCAGCGGCGCAGAGGGCGGTCCATTCACCGAGGGAGAGACCTGCTGCTGCGTCAAACTTAACATTGGGGTTAGCCTTCTTAAAGGCGGTATAGCAAGCCATCGAGACCGTGAAGATTGCGGGCTGGCAAACATCCGACTTAGTGAGGGCTTCTGCGGGGCCTTCAAAGCAAAGGGTCTTGAGGTCAAAGCCGAGCACTTCGTTGGCCTTGTCAAAGAGGGCCATGATTTCGGGATCATTTTCAGCAAGGTCTTTACCCATACCAGGGAATTGAGCACCTTGACCAGCAAAGAAACAGTTCAACATGAGTGAGTATCCTTTCAAGTACTGCGGAATAGTTTAGCGCTTTTTGCAAATTTTTTCAAGTATTACTTTTCAGAACATTCATTTGCGCGTTGTGTGGCCTCGAGTTCTTCCTCTGTAGGAGCGGGAGGAAGGGCTGCGATATTGGTCTCGATTTCACGAGCGACGTTATGTTCTGCGGCACGGGAGCCGGCTTTACAAGCATAGGCAATAGCGCGTGCGGAGGAGGAGCCATGCGTGATGATGACGTTACCATTGACACCGAGGAGTGGTGCGCCTCCGAAGACTTCGGGATCCATGTGGCGTTTGAATTGTCGAAGCGCAGGCTTCAAGATAAGGGCTGCGAGTTTGTAGATGAACTTCGACATAATGATGCGTTTGAGCCAGCCACCGATGGCGTGTGCGGCACTTTCAGAGGTTTTGAGGATAACATTACCAACGAAGCCATCGCAAACGATGACGTCGATGTTACCTTCAAAGACATCGTGGCCCTCAACATTACCCTTGAAGTTTAATGTTGGAGCATAATGACGCAAGAGTGCGAATGCACGTTTGGTGAGTTCGTTGCCTTTGCAATCTTCGGTACCGATGCTCATCAAGCCGACTTCGGGTTTTTGAGGTCCGAGGACGAGACGAGAATAGGCTTCACCCATGGTTGCAAATTCACGCAACCATTCGTAGTGGCAGTCGGTATTTGCACCTGCATCGAGGAGGAGCAAGGGACGATCTGCGTTTGCCGTGGGCATCACGGTTGCGATTGCGGGACGAGAAACACCTTTGATTCGGCCGAGGATAAACAATGCGGAAGCTGCCATTGCGCCAGAGTTACCAGCGGAGACAGCAGCATCGGCTTCATTTTCCTTTACCATGCGCATACAAACGTTGATGGAGCAGTTTTTCTTGCGACGAACCGCGGCAGCGGGGGCATCGTCCATTGCGATGGATTCATCGGTATGAACGATTTTGAGCTTACCGGACTGCAAGAGCTCTGTTACATTTGGTGTGGGGCGCAGTGTCGGATGGCGTGTAAGGAACGCGTTTTTGATTTGGGGTTCATCACCCACGAGGATGATGGAGTCCGCCGTTTGAGCTGCAGCGAATGCGCCGCCCCAAACGATTTCGTAGGGTGCATTATCGCCACCCATTGCATCAAGTGCTATCCGCATACAATCTCTCCTTTTGCCGAATCTTTAATTAGGGGTGTGGAGAGGTTTCCCAGCGACGCTTATTCAGCGACGCCGAGAACCTGACGACCGTCGTACTTACCGCAGGAAGGGCAAGCGCGGTGGGCCAAACGTGTTGCACCGCATTCGCATGCTACAGTGCCGGGAATAGCGGCCTTGATCTGAGCACGGCGCTGACGAACGCGCATTTTGGACTTTTTACGTTTTGGTACTGCCATATTATGACTCTCTTTCTTTCTAAACTATTCATTCTCTGCTTGAGGTGTAAATTGGTCTAAAGCATCCCATGGGGAAGACACGCCTTGTTGAGCGCATCGACATGGACCAGCGTTGAGATCTTGGCCACAACGCAAGCATACACCTTGGCATTCCTCCTTACAAATCGGGTAAGTAGGAAGAGCGAGAATAATACCTTCTCTCACGGAATCCGTCAAGTCTATTGTGTCTAAACCTTGAATTTCTAGGCTTTCGCAAAATGAGGACTCCAAAAACTGCGTATAAAAATCACAACCACAACGGCTGCAAATACAATCACAAGCTAGGGCTAAGCGCCCCCGAACAAGCAGTTCATCACCGAGGCGATCGCACTGTAGGTCATACTCGATGTCACCTGCGGGATGGAGTTGCTCGAGGTCATCGAGCTCCAAAACATCACGCGACAAGCATCCTTTGAGATGCTCGTGGGTGCCATCGTCAAGGCGACCTAAATCAACGATCAAACGCGCCAGTGTTTCCAACAGCTCCTCCTTGGATTTTTTGTTCAGGATGGGCGGCGAGGTAGGCACGGATGTGACGCTCCACGCACGCCGGCACGAAGTAGTCCGTTTCACCACCATAACGTGCGACTTCGCGCACGGTTGACGCCGTGATGTAACTGTGCTCTTCGTTTGGCATCATAAAGAGGGTCTCGATTTCGGGCGCGAGACGACGGTTGGTCAATGCCATTTGGAATTCATATTCGAAATCGCTATATGCACGAAGCCCACGTACAACGGCGCGGACCTTGTTGCGACGGCAGAATTCAATTAAGAGACAATCCAATGGTTTGACTTCAACATTGGTGAGCCCTTCCTCTGCGAGGCATTCGCGCACCATTTCGAGGCGTTCTTCGATGCTAAAGAGGCGGGTCGGCTTTGGAGAAATGCCGGCTACCGCAATAATAACATGATCAAAGAGCGAGGCACTTCGACGGATAAGGTCAAAGTGGCCTTTTGTCATGGGATCAAAGGTCCCTGGATAAACGGCTGTGTTTTCTTTCATGCAGGTTATTATACCATAAAGAAGAAAAATGTGCGTAACTTTTTTTATTTTTCGAATCGCAACTGTGCACAGAAAGCGCCATCATGCCATGGTGTTGGGAGGGTGAGGTGTTCCTTTGTGCAGGTCCACCCGGGGTGACGCGACAGGAAGGCCTCGATTTGCAGGTGATCTTCCTCGGGTTCTATAGAGCAGGTCGAGTACACAAGAATGCCCCCTGGAGCGAGGCTCTTGGCCGCTTGATCCAGCAGCGCTTGTTGCGTTACGAGGAGGGCTTTCATCTTATCGCGATTCCACCCCCAGCGTGCATCTGGGCGACGACCGAGCACACCCGTATTGCTACAAGGCACATCGAGAAGGATGCGATCCATCTGTGGCCAAGAGGCGGAGGTTGCATCCTTTGCTTCTATTTTCACAAAGCTCTCCATGCGGCATCGCTTAAGCGTATCCAACAGCCGCGCACGACGTGTAGGGGCGGGTTCATTTGCGACGAGCCTCCCCTGCCCTGCCATGCGCGCGGCGATTTGTGCGGTCTTTCCTCCAGGAGCAGCGCACGCATCAAGCACATTGAGACCCGGCTCAACCTCCAACCATTCCACAGCGGTTTGCGTGGCGATATCTTGAACCACCCACGAACCTTCGTTAAACCCCTCGGTCGCCTCTACGCGTTGACCATTTGGAAGCAAAACAGCGGTGGTGCTATCGGGGTGACGCTCAAAGGTTTCAGGGAAGACAAACGGAGGCAAGGGTTGAAGCATCGTTCGTGGAGGCTGCTCGATTGCCGTTGCAATTGTTCGCGCGGCCTCGATACCAAATGTCTCAACCCAACGCTTCCAAAGCGCGCGTGGAATGTTTCGCTGGAGTTCTTCGGGTTGTTCTGCGAGAGCTGCAAGCAAGGATTGTTTTTCGCGTTGAATACGACGAAGCACAGCATTCACAAATGCGCCTGCGCTTTTTGAAATTTGCTTTGCGGCCTCAACCGTTTCAGCGATTGCTGCGTGCTCTGCCATTTTAGGCAGGTAGAGCAATTGTGCAGCGCCCACGAGAAGCGCGATATAAAGCTCTCCGGTTGGCATGCGCTGCACGCATTGCTTCACGATCCAATTCAGCGAAGAGAGATGACGCAAAACTGCGCCGACGAGTTCAAGCGCATTTCCGTAAACCGGCGAACCTGCAAGGGCTTGCGTTGGGAAGGTCCCCTGCGTTTGCCAAAGGCTTAAAGCAAAAATAGCTTCACGGCGCGCGTTCACTTGCAAGCCTCCTTAAATGCCGCTGCCGAACGTTGAATTACCTCCATCGGAACCGCACAGCAGAGACGCATATAGCCCGGGCGACCGAAACCTCGCCCAGGCACCGCGATAATTCCGTGTTGTAAAAGCTTCTGACAAAAGGCAATATCATCTCCACCCGGGACCTCAGGGAAGAAATAAAAAGCGCCCTTAGGAACCGCGAAATTAAATCCCGCCTCCGTGAGAATTGCAGCCATCGCTTTGCGGCGTTCATCATAAATTGAGAGATCCACTTGTTCATCAACGAGAGCTTCTGCAAGGCGTTGCCCCAGAATAGGCGCATTCACGTAGCCAAGGGTGCGATTAGTCATTGTGACCGCCGCAAGCAGCGTGTCGCAACCTTCAAGCGCTGGATGAATCGCAAGATAACCCACGCGCTCACCCGCAAGCGAAAGGCTCTTCGAAAAGGAGCCCAAGACAATAGCATACGGCGACATCGCTAAAATGGAGGGCACGGTTACTCCATCAAAGGCAAAAACGCGATAAGGCTCATCTGAGAGGATATAAATCGGACGTTCACGCGTGGCGTTCAATTCATTGATTGCGGTAGCGAGACGGTTGAGATCCTCCTCCGCGTAAATAGCACCGGTGGGATTATTCGGTGAATTTAAGAGAATCACACGCGTCTTATCCGTAACTTGCGCAAGCAATTTCTCTGCATCCAATGCGAAGGCTGGGCCTTCCATTGGGACAGGCTTCAAAATGCCACCAAAATGTCCACAGTAAAAGCCATATTCAACAAAATAAGGCGACGGCACGAGCACTTCATCTCCCGCCTCCAATACCGCACGGAAGAATGCCACCAGCGCACCCGCCGCACCAACGGTTGCAATGATATGCTTTGCCGAGAGCGGCACGGCTTGTTCAACGCTCAAACGTTTTGCAAGCGCTTCACGAAAACTTTGCAAGCCTGCATTTGGCATATATCCCAATCCACACGGACGCACAACATCCTCTGCGAGCGCGTGCAAGACGTCGCGTGTCTTTGCCGGTGCTGGCACATCCGGATTCCCAAGCGAAAAGTCAAAGACATTCTCTGCTCCACGCTGTTTGCGGAGTTCTGCTCCCGCTTCAAACATGCGTCGAATCCATGAAGCGTTTTCCATCGCGGTTGCAATATCTTGAGCAACAAATTGTTTCATCATCACACCTCAAAACTGTACAGAACAAAAACCTTCAAGCGTAAGACGCGCTTCGGGAATTACCGCAAGTGGCAAGAAGGCGAGCGTAAGGAATGGATCGCGAAGCACGGTTCCCGTCTCTGCGCAAGCTGTTGCGAGCGCTTTGGTTTGGGTATAGACCTCTTGCACTGGGCGATCACTCATTAATCCACCCACAGGCAATGGCAGCAATCCCACAACAACACCATCGACCACAACGACACACCCGCCGCCACAATCACGCAAAGCGTTTGCAGCAAGCGCCATATCTTTCGCATTTGTACCAACCACACAGAGGTTATGCGAGTCATGACCAATCGTTGAAGCCAACGCGCCGCGTTTAAGACCAAATCCATGCACCCACGCCTTACCAATGCGCGTCGGCATCTCGTGGCGTGTAATTAAAGCCGCAAGCGCGCACTCACGCATCGATGCTTCTGTCAATGGCAATGCCGTTGTAACGAGTTGTTCACTCACCACATGAATGGCCTGTGTCTCCCCTTGCAGTGGCGCAAAGTCATCGACGGTGAGCGCGCGACAACACACGCCATTACGAAAAGGTTCCACTGCAGCTTGGAGCGTTGTCGAACGCGCGGCTTGAACATCTGCAAGCATTTTTCCTCGCACGATGACCTCTGCCACATCGCATTGAGCAAGATCCTTGAGCAACGCAATATCCGCCACATAGCCTGGCGCAATCAAACCGCGATCGTGCCATTGAAAATGTTGTGCCGGAGTTAACGCTGCGGCTCGATAAACATAGAGCGGATCACAACCTTTGTCAATCAACTGACGAATCGATGCATTGATATGCCCTTCATTAAAAATATCCACTAGCGAACGATCATCCGTACATAAGCAAAGACGACCCGAGAACGGCGCAGTAAAGAGCGGTGCGAGCGCCTCAACATTACGCGCCACCGTACCATTGCGAACAAATAATGTCATTCCACGGCGAAGCTTTTCAATGGCGTCCTCTATCGTTGAAGTCTCGTGGTCATTTGCAATTCCCGCCGCAACGAGAGCATCCAGCGTTTCACCCCCTACCCCAGGCGCGTGTCCATCAATTGGACGATCAGAAAAGGCCGCAAGTTTTGCAAGCGTATCGGGCGCACATCCGCACACCCCTGGGATATTCATATACTCCGAAAGCCCCGCCGCACCCCCATAAGGCGCAATCGCCGTAGCGTCCAATACCGCACCCGCCGATTCCGACGGTAACGCCGGCACACATGAAGGAATGTGCACCTCCAATCGCACATGAAGACGCCTCGCCGCTTCACGAAAATAATCTATCGCCTTTACCCCCGCAACATTCGCAAGTTCATGCGGATCACAAACCGCACTTGTTGTGCCGAGTGGCAAAACCGCCGCCTCCCATTCTTCAGGCGTTGTCATCGTTGACTCAATGTGACAATGTGCATCCACAAAGCCTGGCACAAGGGTCAGTCCCGTTACATCGACCACACGTCGCCCCGAGAGGCCAAGCCCCACCGCTGCGATACGTTCACCGCAAATGGCAACATCCGCACGGCGGAGTTCACCCGTCACTAAATCAAAGACACGACCTCCCTGAAGGAGGAGGTCTGCTGGCGTTTGACGCAAGGCCACTTGAATACAAGCTTTTAAATCTTCTTGGGTTCGCATCCTCAGGTTCCATTCTTAACACAACACATCCATTATTGGTAGCGGTTCAACCTGCGAGGCCACATGGAGCGAAACATCTTCGCGTTGCATTAATTGCAAGGTTCGTTTCATCATTGCATGAGCGACTTGTGGCATATTACATTCTCCTGACAAGTGCGCCAAAACCAATGTTTTAAGTTGCGTAGGCGAGGCTTGAACCATCGCTTCACACGCCTGTTCATTCGAGAGATGCCCCGAATTTCCAGCGATACGAGAAATCAATGCATACCCACGATTTGACGTTCGTAACATTTCAAGATCATGATTCGACTCAAAGACCAATGCATGACACTGTGCCATGGCCGACAAAACACGCTCCGATGCAATACCTAAATCCGTAAAGACACCCAAGGTTGTAGAAGTCTCTTCAATGAGATAGCCAACAGGCTCTGCGGTGTCGTGAGAGATCCGCACTGGCGTAATCATCAAATCACCGATGGAGAAAGCCATGTTACTCTCAAAGAGAACAAAGGGTGGCGGTTCTTTCTTCTCTCGACGCATTTGTCGTTCCATAACCGCGGCGGTACCTTCATTTGCATAGACATCAATCTGATACTTCGCAGCAAAGCGCTGAAGTCCTTGCATGTGATCAATGTGCTCATGCGTAATCAATGCCGCATGAATAGAATCTGGTTCAACACCTATTGTTTTTAAACGCTGCTCTAATGCACGACAACTCAACCCAACATCCACCAAAAGGCGAACGCCACCACCTTCAACGAAAGTCGCATTCCCTTTACTCCCCGAGGCTAACACTGAGAACTTCATACTTACACACGCAATGTTTTAAAGATATCCGTCGCCATCAACGATTCCTGTCCCACCATGAAAGCGGCTTTATCACCCGCAAGCGCATGATAATAAACTCCAAGATTCACCGCATCTTCCGTTCCCAAGCCGCGCGCTAGCAAGCCGCCAATCAATCCTGCAAGGATATCCCCTGTTCCCGCTGTCGCCATCCCCGGGTTCCCACCCATGCAAACACGCAAACGACCATTCGGCGCCGCCACAAGCGTGTTGTGACCTTTCAATACGACAATTGCATGGAAATGACGCGCGAGCATACGTGCCGCAGTCTGACGGTCAGCTTGCACTTCTTGCGTTGTCACTCCGAGCAACTGAGCAGCCTCACCTGGGTGAGGTGTCAAAACTAAACGCAAAGCCGTATTATCTGCTTGCCATCCACGGTCATTCAACTGCTTCAATGCAACAAGAGCATCCGCATCCAATACTGTTCGTGGCGCCGCATTATCACGCACAAGATAATGTAAAAGCGCAATGCGTGAGGGCGATAATTTACCCGCACCAGGCCCCATCACCACAGCATCATAATCGCGCATATCAAAGGTCACTTCTGTCGAGCTTTCCTCAGCAGTAGGAGAAACCACTTGCGGTTGCCATTCTCCAGCGGTAAAGATTGCTTCTGGCACCCATTGTGCGGCAGCGGGGCGAGCACTCTCTGGCACATCCAATGTCACCAAACCACACCCTGCACGATAAGCCGCAAGACCAGAAAAGATTGGCGCATGCGGATAACGATCACAACCGCCAATCACAAGCGTATGTCCATAATTTCGCTTATGTGAATCTAAACGGCGTTCGGGTCGAAGATAATTTCGCACTTCCATTCGAGAAATTAACTCTATATGGTCCGTCGGCATGACTTCAAAGGGTTCAAGCAAGTCCGCAGGCAAACCCACATCTTCAACGATAAGATTACCTAACCAAAGACGAGCGGCCGGATTTGAGAAGCCAATCTTGGGTCGTGAAAAAGTTACAGTAACATCTGCACGCACCGATTCGCCTGGGCTTGCGCCTGTATCCGCATCCAATCCACTCGGCACATCAATCGACACCACAGGACAATCCGCCGCCGTTCCATTAATCCAATGAATCGCAGATGCCACAGCGCCACATGGCACACCACGAGCACCAATACCAAGCAATGCATCCACCACAATCGCACGACGCGGAGAAACCGTTGGCATCGCCCATGCATTCTCAAGCCATCCCCCATCGGAAGGTAAAATGTCAGCCGACATTCCAAGCGCATGGACATCCTTCCATGCACGAGCCGCATCCCCCGTATACTTTGATGGCACACGTGTTAAGCACAACGAAACATCAAAGCCATCCAACTTCAAACAGCGTGCAACGATTAAACCATCACCGCCATTATTACCGGGCCCACACACAACCACCGCTCGCCGAATTCCCATCAAGCGTCCTAAAGCTTCCACTTCACGAGCCACAGCAACACCCGCTCGACACATGGTCGCATACGATGAAATATTACGCTGAGCAAATGCAGTTTGCTCAGCCTCGCGTATACCATCAACTGTAATCCATTTCATCTTTAAAGTGTTCCTTTCTTTCGTGCGCGCATCCACTCCAACCGCTTACTAATCGTCTCTTCATAACCCGTTGCTTTTGGCCGATAATAACGCTTCGGAATTGTTAAATAATCTTGTTGAACCGCCGTATCTTTAAAGTCATGAGGATATTTATAATCCGAAGCCTTTTCTTTTCCCTCCGCCCGCACATGGACATTCTTCAAATGTTCAGGTACAGGTTGTACCCTCCCCGAACGCACATCTGCCAATGCTTCGTCAACCGCAAGATAAGCTGCATTTGATTTTGGTGCAGAAGCCAAGTAGGTCGTTGCCTGAGCCAACGAAATACGCGCCTCTGGCATTCCAATAAACTCCACCGCTTGCATTGCAGCCACCGCCACCGTAAGTCCACGCGGATCAGCATTGCCAATATCCTCACTTGCAGAAAGTATCAAACGACGAGCAATAAAACGAGGATCTTCGCCGCCCTCAAGCATTTTTGCAAGCCAATACACCGCCGCATCTGGATCTGACCCACGAATCGACTTAATAAATGCCGAAATCGTGTCATAGTGTTGATCCTCGTCCTTATCGTAAGCAATTACTCGACGCTGCACACACTCCGCCATAATCGAGGCATCAATCTGACGAATCCCCTTCTCATCCGGCGGAGTAGAACGCACCGCAATCTCCAATGCCGTCAACGCTCGACGACCATCACCATCACAAATCTGTGCGAGAAAATCCTTCGCCTCCTCCGTCATCACAGGATGCTGCGCCCCAAGCCCACGCACCTCATCCGACAACGCGCGCGCAATCAACACCTTAATCGCCGTTGCATCCAATGCATGCAATTCAAAAACCAACGAACGAGATACTAATGGTGTATTAATGAAAATACCAGGATTATGCGTTGTCGCACCAATTAATGTTACCGTACCATCCTCAATATAAGGCAACAAAACATCTTGCTGAGACTTATTAAAACGATGAATTTCATCAACAAAAAGAACCGTCCCCATGTGCCCACGCAACTTGCGAGCCTGTTCACAAATGGCACGCAATTGCGCCACATTGCTCATCACACCACTCGTCCGCTCAAAACGACGATGCGTTGTACGCGCAATCACCTCAGCAAGCGTTGTCTTACCCGTCCCTGGAGGCCCATAAAAAATAAGATTCGTAAAGCGATCACTTTCAATCACCCGACGCAACAACCGCCCCGGCGCCAAAAGATGATCCTGTCCCACAATCTCCTCCAACGAACGCGGCCGCATCCGTGCCGGCAATGGACCAATCGACTGTACATCTACAGCCTCCTCCACCACCTCTTCATCCTGATGAAACAAATCTTCCATAACGCTCATAAGTGTATCAAAAATCCCCTTTTCATTCAAGATTTTACGACCATCCACAAGTAAATATAAACAATCTACCTTTTCTGACGAGAAGTTCTAATTTTCCATACTTTAACCTATGTCCACATCAAACAAAACACTCTCCTATTTCATACCGAAAGGAGAGTGTTTAAAAATTAGAAAAACATTCGTTACTTAAGCATCTTACGAATTACACTCATGTACTATTAAGCGGGCTTCATTATTATGAAATTGTAGACATTAAAGCAAAACCTAGGCGCCTGTCACACGAAAATTATCGAGCCACAAACAACCTAAAACGCTCTCTTTTTCAGTCTTTTTCCCCAATAGTGCTATCAAAATGTCGTTTTTTATCCTTTATCCTCGCTTTTAGTCTTCAACATAACTTCGCGCAACAATTTCCTAGAGAGGGTGAGTAAAATCATTTAAGCATTATCGTTTGCACGACCTTATTTATTTCACATTAAATTTAAACTAACCATGGTTAACTAGACATTCTCATAAATAACATTTACCAAATCATTTCTAAAGCGGTTAATATTATGAGTTTCACGAATATACTGTATTGCCGATAAAGCTTTTTCAGTATACATCGTATCATTCTCCATTAACATTTTAATGGCTGGAATAAATTTATCAACTTGATCATATCCATCTCCTAAAATTTCACCAACAAAGGCACCAAATCGTTCAACTAATTTTTCTCTCTCTAAATCACTAACAAGTATAGTTCCATATGACAACACCTCAAGCCAAGAGATTGGAATCCCCTCCCAAATTGCCGTGCTTAATAAAAGCCGGGCCTCTTTAATGATTTCATTTTTCTTTTCGCCATCTACATGACCTAAAAAATGAAGATTAGGAATATCTCCTGTCATGTAAGGAGTAAGCATGCGTTTATTATCTTCTTGGTATTGGAAAAAATTCCCTAAAACATAAAACTCATACTCTGGCATACGCTTGGCAATTTCACAAAACATCCAACATCTCTTTGGTGCCTCTAATCTTCCCAAAAAAATAATTTTCTTTTTCTTTTTAGTAATATCAAATTGAAAATCCATATCCAACGCTATTGGGTTGGGCAAATATTGAATCTTTGTCTCTTGCGGCAAGTTATATAACTCTATCGCCAATGGATTTAATGAATAACCTTGAGAAATAAAAGTTATGCGCCCATTCTTTGCCCAATTGTGAACTGTTTGATAAATAGAAGGAGTAAAGAATGTTGGGTCTTTAATCGTTTGCATTGAATTAATAATATTATCCCATGCACTCTTAGGTCGAGGGTCTTGTATCCACAGAATTAACTTCTTGTTTGGGTTTGTTTCATGGCGCAAAACCCAATCTGTTTGTAATTGGATAGATAGATAAACATCATATTTTTGTTTCTTCAACCATAACCAACTAGCGAAATGC
>JAUNQZ010000046.1 GCA_030535915.1 bacterium | reverse complement strand
TGGTCAAGACCCCTCGCGTCTTCTCCTCGCGACCTTCACGATGCAACCCAATGGTCTCGTCTCGGGGAAATGTCCGTGCTATACCTCGCGAGGGCAGGGGATGTTGTGCGAACATATCATGGCGGTTGCGCTTGCAACGGCGCGTTATTATGGCAGTGAAGAGCGCCGTCGCCAATATGCTGCTGAGCGTGCGCAAGCCCAACGCCTCGCTAAATGCAAAGACCTCATTCAACGCGCCCCGCATGCAACGCCTCTCACGGTTCGTGTCTTTATTAAGGATGATTTAAAAACGGCTTTTGTGGCGGGAGCCGTCACCATTCAAATCGCTCTTGTTTCGCAAGGTACCATCTATCTCCCCGAACGCCTCCCAAAAGATCGCCTCTATATGGTTTCGGAAGGGGATGAAAACCTTCTCTGTGCGTTAGAGGAAATCGCTGCAGGTCCTTTTACTGCGGAGATGAAACTCTCTCGAGCCGATGCGCTCTCCATTTGTTACTGTTCTCAAAAATCATGGATTGGCACCCGCCAAAAGCAAGCCTTTACCTTTTCTCCTTCGCCCATTGAAACCCCTTATCAAATGGAGGTTTCACCAGAAACAGATACGCTAAAGATTTCAATTCTCTTTCCAGAGGAGGGCTTCTTACTCGTAGAGGGCAACCAAGGTTTATGGTGCGATGGGAAAACCTTTTCCCCTATTAAACGCTTGCTCCCAGAACCCCTGCGCCTCCTTTATGATGAACCAGTTGTTTTGCCGCGTTCTCAACTAGGGGTTTTCTTTGAAACAGAACTTCCGTTGATTGAAAAGGTCCTCCCCGCGTCTCCAACTTCAATTACTCGAGACCTCTTTACCACCACCCCTGGTATTCCACGCTTTTGTGTGGATCTTGATGGGAATGAAATGGTTGTCACCGGACGGTTGCGTGCGGTTTATGGCAATCGTTGGGTTACGGTGGGAGTGCCACAAGAAATTTCAGAACCCGACCCTGAGGATTTTTATCATACCTTTGGTCGAGACCTTGAGGCTGAAGCTGAAGCCCTCAAACGCGTTCATGAAATGGGTTTCTCTGGTCGCACGGGTGAACGCCTTGGGGATCTTCGCGGGCGTTATGTCATCTTGAATTTCCTCGGTCAACACCTCACTGAGATGCGTCGCTGGGGATGGCAAGTGAATCTCTATGGTGCGCTCAATGAATGGATGGAGGAGGCTGAAGTTCTCACTCCGGTCGTTCGCGTTCACGCGAGCTCTCCCACTGCGGCTTTTGAGGTCTCAACGGTTTATGAATCGACTCGTCAACGCGTAGAGGTTTCAACCATAGAGGTGGAGGAGGCGATTCGTCATCATCGTGCGTTCATTGATCGTCCCTCTGGTCCTCCCATTCTGCTGGATATTGGTGCGATTAAAGCATTGCGTGAAACCTTAACCTCGTGTCATGCGAAGGGTGGGGGAGGCGATGGAACGGTTCGCATTGACGCGGTTCACGCACCCTTTGTGCAAGCCGCTCTTGAACAATTGGAAGGCATTGATTTCGAAGACCACCCCGACTGGCATGCACGAGCGCTTGCACAAAATCGTAAATCGTCTCCACTACCTGTTCCTCTCGGTCCTTTAGAGTCGGTCTTACGTCCTTACCAAAAGGAAGGCGTCTACTGGTTGCGCTTCCTTGAGAGTATGGGCTTTTGCGGAATCCTTGCGGATGAAATGGGTCTCGGTAAAACGCTCCAAACGCTCACCTGGTTACAATTAACCCGTTGCCGTGAAACGGCTCAACGCGTCCCCGCATTGATTATTTGTCCGACATCGCTTGTAGAGAACTGGAATCGTGAAGCGGAGAAGTTTGTCCCTTGGATGAAGCGTCTTGTTCTCTCGGGTCCTGATCGAGCAAAGGAGTTTGCACGCGTTCCTAATGTTGATCTCGTGATTACAAGCTATGCCTTGATTCGTCGCGATGTGGAGTTTCATGCTCGTGCGGCGTATTCGGTGGTTGTACTCGATGAAGCTCAAGCCATTAAAAACCAACGCACACAAAACGCTCTCGCCGTCAAACAAATCAGTGCAGATACACGTCTCGTTCTCTCAGGCACACCTATTGAAAATGGCGTCTCGGACCTTTGGAGTATTATGGATTTCCTTATGCCTCGTTACTTAGGTCCTTATGATGATTTTAAGGTGCGTTATGAGGATCGCATCGAACTTGGCGGTGCGGATGCCATTGCAGCACAACATCAACTTCGTACAAAACTTCATCCCTTCCTCTTGCGTCGTGTGAAAAAGGATGTTGCAAAGGACCTCCCGGATAAGATTCGAATGGTTTCTTATTGTACGCTCTCGACGGATCAACGCAAACTGTATGAAGAGGTGCGTGCGCAAGTCCGTGAGAAGATGCGTGGGCTCGTCCAAGAAAAGGGCTTCGACAAAGCCAAATTTGAAGTTCTCGCCTTGCTGATGCGTCTCCGCCAAATTTGCTGTGACCTCCGCTTGGTAAAGGATCGCCAACCGAAACCTAACGAAGAATCCTCTGCAAAGCTTGAAGCGCTCATGGAGTGTATCGAAGAAGCTAAAGCCGGCGGTCATCGTTTGCTCGTCTTCTCACAATTCACATCCATGCTCAAATTGATTGCTGGGCGTTTGCAAGGCGAGGGGATTCAATTCTGTTATCTTGATGGTGAAACGAAAAATCGCGTGGAAATTTGTGCACAGTTTAACCAAACTCCTTCCATTACTGTCTTCCTTATCTCTTTAAAGGCGGGAGGTACAGGGTTGAATCTTACGGGTGCCGATATGGTTGTCCACTTCGACCCGTGGTGGAATCCCGCCGCGGAAGAACAAGCCACCGACCGCGCCCACCGTATCGGTCAAAAGAAAACCGTCCAAGCCATTAAACTCATCGCCCAAGATACCATTGAGGAAAAAGTCCTCGCTATGCAAACGAAAAAACAAGCGCTTATTGATGCCACGGTTAATGCCTCCGATGCCTCAATTGTTTCCTCGCTTACCATGGCTGAAATCGAAAGCCTCCTCAGCTAAATCTAACGCAGATGTAAAAATCGCGTTTTGTTTTTGCTCCTTTTTAGAAATGTTTTTTAAATATTTTAATCGAAATAAAGGTGCATTAATCTTTTAACTTTTTTATTAAAAAGGCTTGTTTTCAAGGTTTCGTTCTTCTGTCTACACATGTATACAACGCACCCCATCTTAAAGAAAGTTGAAAAGAATGCTTTTCTTTTGCGATGAAAACGTGTATACTATGCTTTTAATTTTTTAAATCAAATTTTATAAAGGACCCTAAAATGAATCTTTTCTTAGAAGCCGCAGCTGCACAATCCCAAGGTGGTGGCATGATGGGTATGCTTCTTCCGTTCGTTCTTTTATTCGGTATTTTCTACTTCATGCTCATTCGTCCCCAGCAGCGTAAGGAAAAAGAACGCCAGAAAATGATTTCAGAGCTCCGCGCCGGTCGCCGTGTGACCTTCGCTAATGGTTTGTTGGGTACGATTGTTGAAGCTAAAGAACAAACCTTCATGATTGAAATCGCCGCTGGTGTTGTGATTGAAGTCGCCCGTGGTGCTGTGCTCGCTGCGATTGATGAAGCCCCCGCCGCTGAAGCAACCAAGTAATTTCGCTAATCTCTTAGGAGTTTCATAATGAAACTGGATAAAGATGCATTTACAACCTCGAGCTTAATTAAGTGGCTCATCCTTGGCATCTTGGTCATCTTCTCCTGCTACGTCACCTTCCCCGCAAAGGAAAAGGTGCGTTTAGGTCTTGACCTCCAAGGTGGCACAAGTTTTACGGTCGAATTGGATAAAACCCAATTAGAGCGTGAACTCGAACAGTCCAACTATGATAAGTTGGTGAGCGAGGCCAATACAAAAGGTATCGCAATTGATGCCGCAACCGAAGCGAACCTTCGCGCAGAAGCCAAAAATGGCGTTGCAGATGAGGTTGCTGTTCGCTTAAATGGTGCCACCGATCGTACGCTTGAGGTGATTCGTCGTCGTATCGATGCCTTGGGTACGAACGAACCTATTATCGCTCGTGACACGAGCAGTGATCGTATCTTTATCCAAATCCCGGGTGCTGATGAAGAACAAGCAGCCCAAGCTGAAAAGTCGATTAATAAGGCTGCCTACCTTGAATTCCGCATTGTCGACCAAGACAACGACAAGCGCGTTGACGATGTCATGGCATCGGGTAAAGCCCCCATCGGTTATGTGACCGGCTCGGTCGCTGTGAAAAATGGTACTGGTGGTACGACCCTTGAAAAGTGCTTCTATCGTGCTGACGACTATGCCACGATTATGGAAGACCCCGTTCGCGCAGAGGAAGCTAAGCGTTCCCTTGAAAGCTTAGGTCAAGGGAAATATTCTCGTCTCTATACCTGCTTTATGGAAGATGTTGGTAAGAGCGCCGAAGGCAAAGTTGCCTATCGTCCCATCTTCTTGTCCCGCAGCCCGCGTGCTCGTATGGATGGTAGCACCATCAGCAAAGCCGCTGCAGAGCGTGACACCACCATGGTCTCCAATCCTAACATCGTGTCCCTCGAATTTAACGACGAAGGTGCGAAGAAGTTTGGTGACTTGACCTCGCGTCATGTGAAGCGTCAAATGGCTATCGTTTTGGACGGTGTTGTCTATTCGGCGCCTGTCATTCAAGAAGCCATGAAAAATGGTCGTTGCCAAATCACCGGTAACTTCGAATGGCGTGAAGTGACGGAACTCGCCGGTATCTTAAATGCAGGCTCCCTTTCCGTACCGATTAAGGTTGTTGAAAAGCGTTCCGTTTCCCCGACCTTGGGTCAAGAAGCCATCTCGCGTGGTACGACCTCGGCGATTATCGGTGTCGCGGCTGTCTTAATCTTCATGTTGGCTTACTACGCCTGTTGTGGTGTTGTTGCAAATGTCGCCCTCATTTTGAATATGGTCCTCTGGCCTGCGGGTATGATTATCGCCTCGGGGATTATGAGTGTCTTCATCTCGGATGGTACCGGCAGTAACAGCCTCGGTCAGCTTCCTGTCTTGACCTTGCCTGGCATTGCAGGTCTCGTGCTCTCCGTCGGTATGGCTGTTGATGCAAATGTTCTCGTCTTTGAACGTATGCGTGAAGAATTTACCGCAGGCAAGACCACCAAGGAAGCCGTCGCTTCCGGTTATGCGCGTGCCTTCCTCGCCATTGTGGACTCCAACTTGACGACCTTGATGACGGGTGTGATTCTCTTCATCTTCGGTTCGGGTCCCATCCGTGGCTTCGCAGTGACCCTCTGTGGTGGTATCATTATCTCGATGTTTACCGCTCTCGTTGTCACTCGCCTCATCTTCAACCTCTTCGTCACGGACTCCTCCAAGCCCTTTAAGATGATGAAGTGGATCTCCGATAAATTCTTCATCAACTTCGTCCAAAAGGCGAAAGTCGCCTCTGCTATCTCTGCCGCCATCATTGCTATTACCATTGGCGTCTTTGCTTGGCGTGCAACCTCCGCCCCCGCTTCGGTCTTTGCAGTTGACTTCGTGGGTGGGCTCTCCTTGACCTACAAGGCTGTTGATAAAGCCGACGAATCTAAAGTTGTTGAACTCGACACTGAGAAAGTTCGTGCCATCGTCAAGCAAACTGGCGTTACAGACCAGACCATTCAAAAGGTCACGGGTGAACATGGCGAAGTCTTTACCCTCGTGAAGACCTCCACCACCATGCTCGGCGACCAACACTCCAAGGATGTCATTGAAAAAGCCATCGACGAAGCCTTCCCCACTGCCAAGGTCACCCTCCACTCTGCAGACGAGGTCGGATCTCAAATTGGTGAAGAATTGAAATCCGATGCCTTCTGGTCCATCTGCATTGCTTTGATTGGTATCATCATCTATGTCAGCTTCCGCTTCCGCTTTGGCTTCGCTTTAGGCGGTGTGGTCGCCCTCGCACACGATGCATTGATTACCCTCGGCGTCTACTCCATTTTGGGTAACCAAGTCAGCTTGACGACGGTCGCCGCCCTCCTCACCATCGTCGGTTACTCCATCAACGATACCATCGTTGTCTTTGACCGCGTCCGTGAAGAAATGGACCGTGACGAAACCACACCCTTCCCGCAACTCGTCTGCCGTGCGTTGAACCAAACCCTCAGCCGCACCCTCTTGACGACCATTTCCACATTGTTGCCCGTGGCTGCACTCTTCTTCTTCGGAGGTGCTGCAATCCACGACTTCGCCCTTGCACTCTTCATCGGTATGATCGCTGGTACCTACTCGACGCTCTTCATCGCCCCTGGCGTGATGCTCCTCTGGTACCGTGGCAAACGCCCACCAAAGCCTGTTGATCCTACCGACCCGACAGATGTCGCAATCGTCGAATAAACCCTTTTAGGAGAGGTGGCAGAGCGGTTGAATGCGGCGGTCTTGAAAACCGTTGAATCGCAAGGTTCCGGGGGTTCGAATCCCTCCCTCTCCGCCAAATTTAAAACACCCCAAGCCTATGCTTGTGGGTGTTTTTTTTATCTCTACTTGATCTACTTGACATCGCATAACGACCATCATCACTTCGTGCAACAGGCTCCTAGAGATTCGCTATTTTGCCCTTACGACCGCTACGAGGTAAACATTTAACAAAGGGTAGGGGCTTATGCATAGATGCGTAGCTTGCGAAAGGCCTATCTTAGAGTTCATCTGTCACGATGGTATGAATCCATCCTAATGACCTTTTCTTTTTAATTAAAAAAGCGCCCCAGGATTACTTCCGGGGCGCTTTGTTTTATCTCCTTTAAGGAGACTTGTTTTGGAGTAGGTGTCCTTAGTGGTGGACGGGACGGAATTTGATGCGTTTGGGACGGTCGGCATCGTCGCCGAGTTCCTTGCGGCGCATTTCGTGGTAGTCGGAATAGGAGCCTTCAAACCAACGGACTTTGGAGTCGCCTTCAAAAGCGAGGATGTGGGTTGCAATTCGGTCGAGGAACCAACGGTCGTGGGAGACGACAACAGCACAACCACCAAAGTCTTGGATGCCTTCTTCTAAGGAACGAAGGGTGCCGACATCGAGGTCGTTGGTGGGTTCGTCGAGGAGGAGGAGGTTACCCCCCGAACGAAGAAGCTTGGCGAGATGGACGCGGTTGCGTTCACCACCGGAGAGGACGCCGACTTTCTTTTGTTGGTCGGTGCCACGGAGGTTGAAGCGAGAACAGTACGCACGGCCATTCATCATGCCTTTACCGGCGAGGTTGACATAGTCTCCACCACCGGTGATTTCTTCGTAGACCGTGTGGTTGGGGTCGAGGGCATCACGGGATTGGTCGACATAGCTGAGAACCACGGTTTCACCGACGCGGAGTTCACCATCGGTGGGTTTGAGGGCGCCTGTGATGAGCTTGAAGAGCGTCGTTTTACCGGCACCATTGGCTCCAATCACGCCAACAATCCCACCACGGGGAAGGTCAAAATTGACATTTTCGAAGAGAACCTTATCGCCAAAGGACATGGTGAGATCTTTGGCTTGAACGACGAGATTACCCAAACGAGGACCTGGAGGAATCTGAATTTTGAGTTCTTCTTCGCGGGTGTCGACCTGTTGCGAGATGAGCTCTTCATAGCGAGCAATACGAGCTTTACCTTTGGCACGACGACCGGAAGGATTGGTATGGATCCATTCAAGTTCTTGCTGGATCATCTTCTTGCGGCTTTCGGCCTGCTTGGCTTGAGCTGCCATCATGGCTTGCTTTTGCTCGAGCCACTGTTCATAGTTACCCTTGTAGGGATAGGTGCGCCCTGCATCCATTTCGAGGATCCACTCGGTGACATTGTTCAGGAAGTAACGGTCGTGGGTCACAACAATGAGAGTGCCCTTGAACTTCTTGAGGAAGGCTTCAATCCAGGCAACGGATTCTGCGTCGAGGTGGTTGGTGGGTTCGTCAAGGAGGAGGACGTCGGGATTGGAAATAAGCAAGCGGCACATGGCGACGCGACGCTTTTCACCACCAGAGAGGACGCCGGTTTTGACATCTGCATCGGGGCAGCGGAGGGCTTCCATTGCGAGCTCGACTTGGTGTTCAAGGTTCCAGAGGTCGTTGGCATCGATGATTTCTTGGAGGCGAGCCATTTCGTCTTCAGCGCCGGGTTCATCCAAACGGCAGCAGAGATCTTCGTACTTTTCGAGCATGGCTTGGGCGTCGGCAACGCCTTCCATGACGCATTCTTGAACGGTTTTTTCGGGGTCGAGTTCGGGTTCCTGTGGGAGGTAGCCAACTTTTGTATTTTTACCGACGATGCAGGTACCCATATAATCTTTATCGAGGCCTGCGAGGATTTTTAAGAGCGATGACTTACCTGCGCCATTGGCACCAATCACACCAATATGTGCACCGTGAAAAAAGGCTAAATTAACATCATCAAGAATTACTTTTTTCTCATGATGTTTGGTAACATTCATGAGATTGAATACATATTCACCGGCCATGGGTCGGGAGTCCTTTCGGGGTTATTCGTCAAGGGGACGAATGTTATTATAATAGTAATGAAAATTATCACGCACATCGTCAAGATGGAAATGACCCACATACCAACGTTTAAAGGTGAGTCGCTGACAAATGGTTTCGAGCCAATCTTCAGTTGAGAAATCGATAGCGGAACCTTCGAGTAAGTCCATTCGCAAGGTTTCCATTGGCACGCGACTCCGCGGACAGGTATGTGAGAGCACGATGTCCACCTCCCAGCCTGCAGCCTCAAGCGTGGCTTCGGTACGGGCTCGAATCGCGGCGGAGGGCTGTTCATCTTCAAACCATGGCCAACGATTTCTCAGACGGATAAATTTATCCATCGAGTAAGCCCCGCCAATGACGAGAGCACGCGTTGAACCAAAGGTGTAGATATTGCCATCTTGCAAAAAGAGTTGATTGGGATAACGCGGGTCGCGATAGACCGTTGCGCCATAGCGTTGGATCGGCTGGTAGTCAGGTAAGGTCTCAATACGCGCCTCGTGATTACCGTGAAGGCTTAAAAACGTCATCGGCATTTGTGCGATGTGTTGTTTCAACGCAACATCGCGAAGGTCGTGGTAGTAATTGAGACCCACATCTCCAAGGAGAATCATTACATCCTCCACGGGCGAGGTTTTTGCTTCAATACAAAAATTCTCGACCGTGGTGAAATCGCTATGTTTGTCTCCAGAGATCCAAAACATACCCTATCCTTTTAGGCTTGGGGCTCTTCCGAAGCAGGTGTTTCAGTTGCTGGAGCTTCCGTTGCGGGAGTTTCGTCATCCGGTGTAGCCTCTGTTGCTTCTGTAGCATCGGCGATGGCTTCCGTAGGCGTATCGGAGGATTCGGCACCTTCTGCAGTTTCCTCGTCATCGTTTTCTTCCACTACGGCAGGCGCAAGCGAGAAGCCAACCAACGTCACATCACTTGGCAACGACATGAAGTTCACCCCGACCGCGGTACGACCCATGACACGCACTTGGTTTACCGAAGTACGAATCGTCATTCCATTGTCGGCCAAGAGAATCATCGTTTCGTCACCCTTAACCGCTGCTACACCAATGAGAGGTTCGCCATGTGAGGGATTACCAATCACACCCTTCGAACCACGATGCGTCATACGGAAGTCTTCAAATTCGCTACGCTTACCCTTGCCATTTTCGGTCATACAAAGAAGCACGGTGCCGGGTTCACAAACGGTGAAGCCACAGACGCGGTCGCCATCGTACTTGAAGGACATACCCTTAACACCCATCGACGAACGACCCGAACGGCGAACTTCGTCAATCTTGAACATGTTAATCATACCACCGCGCGTTGCCATCACAACGGTATCGCCCGGCTTGGTAATAGCGACCTTGATGATTTCGTTGCCTTCTTCCACCGTAATCGCGATAATGCCACGACGATTGATGTTGCGATACGCTGTCAACGCAGTACGTTTAATTGTACCATCGGCGAGGACGAAGCAAATATCATCATCCGTATCAAATCCACGAATCGGTACAATGTCAACGATACGTTCAACCTTGGCATCGAAACTTTCAAGGAGGTTGACAATCGGGGTTCCCGTTGCCGTGCGACCCGTTTCATCAATGGCATAAGCCTTTGAAGCAAAGACACGACCCGTATTCGTGAAGAAGAGCAAAGTATCATGCGTCATCGGCACATAGATGCGTTCAATCGCATCCTCTTCTTTAACCTTTACGCCACGCTTACCCTTACCGCCACGCTTCTGAGCCGTGTAATCACTGAGCCCCGAACGCTTAATGTAGCCACGATGCGAGAGGGTAATCACACACGGTTCATCCGCAATCATGCTTTCCCATTCGATGCTACCAGCCATCGGCTCAATCTTGGTCAAACGATCATTTTCCTTGGTATAAGTCTCGCGGAGATAGATGAGATCCTCCTTCACGAGCGCAAAAACCTTCTCTGGATCTTCAAGGATACCCCGCAATTCGGCGATGCGAGCATTGAGGGCGGCTTGTTCTTCCAAGAGCTTATCGCGTTCCAAGCCCGTCAACTGACGCAAACGCATTTCAAGAATTGCCGTCACTTGAGCATCAGAGAAACCAAAACGTTCAATCAAACGCGACTTGGCCTCATCATTCGTCTTGGAGTCACGAATGATGTGAATCACTTCATCCAAATTGTCCTGCGCAATCAACAACCCATCAACGATGTGCAAACGCGCGAGGGCTTTGTTCAACTCAAAGCGAGCACGGCGTTCATGCACGATGTAACGGTGATCGACATAGCACTGGAAGAACTTATAGAGCGACATGCGGCACGGACGGCCCTGATCCAGAGCAATCATATTCGCACCAAAGGTCGTCTGTAAATCCGAGTGCTTATAAAGCTGATTCAAAATCACCTGTGCAGATTTGGCATTCTGCTTCAACTCGATAACAACGCGAATACCTTCCTTAAGCGAAGTTTCATCGCGGATATCCGAAATGCCATCTATCACCCCATCCTTCACGAGGTTGGCAATCTTTGCCACCATCGAGGCCTTATTGACCATATACGGAATCGATGTAATCAAAATCGTTTCATGACGACCTTCTTGGACGATTTCTGCATCACCACGCACAATAATTGACCCACGGCCATTCTTGTACATATCCGCAATGCCACCCAAACCGCAAATCTTCGCACCCGTCGGGAAGTCCGGCCCCTTCACAAACTGCATCAGTTCGTCAATGAACGCCTTCTCATCCGCTTCTGTAATCACCGTGCGACGATTATCGATAAAATAAATTAAGCCATCACAAAGTTCACGCAAGTTATGCGGCGGAATATTTGTTGCCATACCCACAGCGATACCCTGCGAACCATTGAGGAGCAAATTCGGCAACTTCGATGGCAATACACGCGGTTCTTCCTCCGTGCCATCATAGTTCGGGATGAAATCCACCGTCTCCTTGTCGATATCCGCCAACATCTCATTCGCGACCTTCGCAAGACGGCTCTCCGTATAACGCATTGCAGCAGCACTGTCACCATCGATGGTACCAAAGTTACCATGACCATCCACCAGCGGCACACGCAAACTAAACCACTGCGCCATACGCACCAATGTATCATAAATCGACGAGTCACCATGTGGGTGATACTTACCCATCACATCACCCACAATACGCGCCGACTTCTTATATGGCGCATTATGGAAATTCTTCGTCTCATACATCGAATACAACACACGACGATGCACCGGCTTAAAGCCATCTCGCGCATCCGGCAAAGCACGCGACACAATCACACTCATCGAATAGTCAATATAGGAGTTTTCCATCTCCTCCTTAATGTTAATCGACGTCAATCGCGTATCCTTCGCGGGCACTAACTGTGTATCTTCATCCATCACAAAATTCCTCAAAATGGAAATAAAAAATAATACCATATATTATAGCACACTTAGCAAAAAGAAGAAACCAAAAAAACATTTTTGAAAAATTTTTAAAAAAATAAAAAAAGTGCTTGCATTTATTTTTTAACTTTGATATATTATCACCCGTTTTCAGCGCCCCTAGCTCAATTGGATAGAGCATCTGACTACGGATCAGAAGGTTGGAGGTTCAAATCCTCCGGGGCGCGCCATAAAAGAGCTTACTGCGGGATTGAGCAGCCAGGTAGCTCGTCAGGCTCATAACCTGAAGGTCGTAGGTTCAAATCCTACTCCCGCTACCAATTTCCAAAGGTCACTACTCAGTGACCTTTTTTTTGTTATACCCCTACAAACCCTTGAATTCAAGGCTTTGTAGGGTTTTTTCTTTTTTATACCCCCTTATAAAAATCCACATTTTTGCCCCTAAAAAGGAGTCTCAAGGGGGGGTATTGTGCCAAAATCCACAACCATAATTCGCACTTAATCCACTTCCTTCTCTAACGACAACAGTGCATCTAAATAACACCTCGCTCGCGCACGTAAATTCGCATCCTTCGTCTCCTTTACAAACTCTAAAAACAAACACACCAACTGATTCATATCCATCCCTGGCTCTACCTTTGCATCCACCTTCTTCAACACATACAACCGCTCCAATGCCGCGAGATGCACAGCATCATCTCTTGTCACAGAAACAATCTCATAAAGCACGTCTTTATCCTTTATCTTTTGTATCCCCGCAATACGAACATTTGAATGAATCGCATGTTTCTCCAACTTTTGACGAATCAAATATACACCTTCTTCCCAGGAATTCATACGCACTAATTCTGATAAATTTTCTTGACTGACAAGATTTTGAACTGCCATCAAGCGAACACATATATCCTCATTTTCATCTTGTGCAATTTCAAGCAAAACATCTTGATTTTCAATCTTTTTCACAGCACACTTTCGATTGCGTTGACTATCATCATTTTTTGCGAAATAAATAAGTGACTCTTGATCTTCCAATACTTGTATTTCTTTTGCATGAACAAGTCTTTCACGACAAGCAACTTCATTCGACACAACTATTAAAGGCAACACACACCCGTTACAGCCAATTAAAATGAAAGATATAACAATCCAAAAGAAAAAGTTCATCTTTAACATCTACCTCACAAAAGGAAAATTAAACCGCCTAAGAAATTTTATAGCCAAAAAATCCACCATTG
>JAUNQZ010000045.1 GCA_030535915.1 bacterium | reverse complement strand
CCTTTTAGATTTTCTTCTTTTCTTACCTGCGCAATTACATTGTGCAAGATTCAAATTTTAAGAAAAGTTAAAAAGAACTTGCAACTTTTTTGCTTTTTCGCTAGACTATACTTAGGTTTAGGAAAAGATTTACGCACACTTATTTAAGGTGGACGTGTTATGAAGATTTTATGTGATACAATGATGCCGCTCGGCCGTACGCTCTTTGGAACATTGGGCGAGGTCGCACTCGTTGATGGGAGTCGTTTGACGGCAGCAATGTTGAAAGATGCCGAAATGTTAATGGTTCGCGATGTGAAGCTTGACGCGAAACTTCTTGAAGGCTCTAATATTCGTTTTATTGGTACGGCTGTTACAGGGTCGGATCATGTTGATAAGGCTTATTTAGAAGAGGTTGGCATTCGTTGGATTAATGCACCTCGTGCAAATGGTGAAAGTGTCGCCGATTATTGCATTGCAGCTTTGCTTGAATATGGGCATACGCGACATTGTCCGCTTGAAGGGGCAACCGTTGCGCTTATTGGCGTGGGATGGATTGGCTCAATGATTCGTGCACGCTGTGAAGCGATGGGGATGCGCGTTCTTTGTTGCGATCCGCCACGTGTGGATAACCCTCATGACGGAGGGACAACAGGGTTCCTTCCTTTGGAAGAGTGTTTGTCGGAAGCAGATTTCATTGTACCAATGGTACCATTGACAGAAACTGGGAAATATCCAACCAAGCACATGATTAATGCCGAAACGTTGGCAAAGACGAAGTATGGCGCCGTGCTTGTGAATATGTCTCGTGGCGCCGTATGTGATACAAAGGCTGTCATAGATGCGCTTCGTGAGGGTCTGCTCAAGGATGTGATGATTGATGTCTGGGAAAATGAACCAAGCTTCTCATCGGAACTTGCAGACTTAGCCTTCCTCGCAACACCTCATCTTGCAGGACATTCCTATGAGGGTAAGACAAATGGAACCATTGCGGTTTATCATGCCGCATGTTCATATCTTGGCCGAGAACCCTCATTACGTCCCATTTTACCTCCGCCAATCACGCCTCGCATTGATATTGATGCCCGTGGCAAGACGGATGAAGAGGTCCTTTGGTATTTGACGCAAAAGATTTCAATGATTGTGGCGGATCACTTGAATTTTGTTGATATTGTGCATCTTCCAGAAGCAGACAAAAAGCGTCGATTTGTTTCTCAGCGTAGAACTTATCCTTATCGTCGTCAGTATTGTGCAACGACGGTTTATGCAAAGCATGCCTCTGATGCGCTTCTCGCGAAAATTGAAGGTATTGGCTTTATGTTGCCAAAATAAACGCTTGCATTTCGTTCTCGAAAACGCTATACTATAAATGATTTTTAAAAGGAGTGTCCATTATGGCAGAGAAGAAACCCTTTATTGCAGCCCGTTTGCGGAATCCTGCAGAAGAAACAAGTGCACCGAAGCCGGTTAAAAAAGCGGGTTTTGATATTGTTGGTAACATTGGTGCGTTGATTGCCTTTGGTCTTGCCGCATGGTTGTTAGTAACATTAATGCAAGATTTAGATGCGTATAATGTCTATTTGAATCTTGTGACAAATAGCTAATTCTTTGATTGATAAGATGCTCTTGAAGAGGTGCGTTCCGTTTTAACGGAAGGTGCCTCTTTGCATTAAAAGACCTCTATTGCAGTTATAAGAGATAAAAATATTGTAGCGAATAGGGGAGTGTTTAAAAACTTTAAAAGCTGTTGAAAAGCGTTCGTTTTTTTCATCGAACAATTTTGTTATTTTGAGGATGTCTTGAATTTGTAGACTGTAAAAAGCATCTTGTGAAATGGATGCTTTTTACTTGATTTGTTGGGGAGAAAATTGATACACTGAAAGATAGTCAACAAAGGAGTTTTACATGAAAACGAAGTCTTTACTGTTAACGCTCATATTAATGATGGGAGGGAGTGTGGTGATTGCAGCACCGGCACGGCATCCTTCGTATGAACCGAAGGCTACAAAAGAGACACCGCGCCATACTCAGCCTGTGGAAGGGGTCACCTATCCTCGCGTGGTTGAAGTGTCTGCGATACAGCGGTATGACCGTGATTCTCTTACAACGATTCCGGAACCTTTAGGGGAACCGTTGGTGCGTTTATTTGGTTGGCGAGGCGAACGCGTTTCGGCTCAGGTGTTGATTGAGGACCCTGCGGGATTGAAGAATGTCTTTATCCCTCCATGTGTGTTGACGGATGCAACAACGGGTAAGGCTTATCCATTAGAAGTGAATTGGGTACGTTACACACGTGCGAATGGGGTTTTGGTTGGGGATATTCTTGATCCTGTGACAGGTCCGATGTCCTTTGAAGGGGTGACGCGACCCATTTATTTGACGTTTGACATTCCGCGTGAAGCAATGCCTGAAACGGGGAAGTATGAAGGCGACTTAAAACTTTTTGTGAATGGTCAGTCGAGATCTATTCATCTTGAGGTTGCAGTGGTGAATCAGGTTTTACCTCCACCCTCGGAGTGGGGCTATCATCTTGATTTGTGGCAACATCCTGATGCAGTGGCGCGTTGGCATGATGTGCCAATGTGGTCGCGTGAACATTTGGATTTCCTTAAACCATTAATGCAACGCCTCGCAGCGATGGGACAGAAGACCATTACGGCAACGTTGATTGATGAAGCTTGGAATGCTCAAACGTATGATTGGTTTCGTTCGATGGTGAAGGTGACGAAGCGTACAGATGGTTCGTGGGCGTATGACTATTCGGCCTTTGACACTTGGGTGACCTTTATGCGTGATGAAATCGGCATGAAGGATGCTTATATTCACTGCTATACGATGGTTCCATGGTCGCTGAAATTCGCTTACTTTGATGAAGCAACGGGTCAGATGATGTATCCGCAGTGGCACACAAGTTCCGCAGAGTATGAAGCCTTTTGGGGAAGTTTCTTGACACACTTTGTTGAACATTTACGTGAAAAAGGTTGGGAATCGCGTACGCGGTTGGCTTTGGACGAACGTCCAGATAATCTTTTGTTGCCGGCGTTGAAGATTGCCCAAAAGTATGCTCCGTCATTGAAAATTGTGGCGGCATGTGATCGTCCAAGTCAGGTGAATAGCGCTTTTGACGATGTGTCGTATGCGTATTCCATTTCGGAACAACTCGTGCCGCTTGCAGAAAAGCGTCGTGCGGAAGGAAAGCTGACAACGTTTTATGTGTGTGTGTATCCGAATCGCCCGAATACCTTTATGGCATCGGATTTGGCAGAGAGTGAATGGTTACCATTGATGTCGGCGAATTATGGTCTCGATGGGATGTTGCGTTGGGCTTATCATTCGTGGGTCGAGAATCCCTTGGTGGAGCAGGACTTTACCTCTTGGCCAAGCGGGGATACGTCGCTCGTCTATCCTGGGAATCGTTCGTCCTTGCGTTTGGAAGCGTTGCGGAATGGCATCGAATCGGTTGAAAAGATTCGCATTTTCCGTGAGAAGGCTTCTCCAGAAGCGAAGGCGGCGCTTGAAGGCGCATTGAAGCAGTTCACCGTGCCGCGTGGAGCACAAGCGGGGATTCATGAAGGCGATGTGCGTGTGATTCATGCGATTTTGAATACGGTGCCAGCAGAGGAATAAAACATTTTTTATGTTTCCCGCGCGTTTTATTTTGCCCTTCTCTTGAGAGAGGGGCATTTTATTTGTCGTATCATTTAAGAACTTTGGCGTCCATTAATGCGATGGAGATTGTTGTCTGAAAATCTATTTAACATCGTTTGTGAAAAAATAAAAATTTTAGGTGAGAGTGTTTGTTTTTTTTGATATAATAGTATGAAATAGTTTTCCTATATTATGTTGTTCTTTTTTGTCCTTAAAGGAGCTTGTCGTGAATTTGCCGATTCGCATTGTTGTTTTAGGTGCTGGTGACCGAGGCCGTACATATGCTTCTTATGCAAAAATGTATCCCGATCGTGTGAAGATTGTGGGTGTGGCTGATATTAATCCTGTTGCAGCACAGGCGATGGCAAAAGATCATAACATTCCTGCAGAGGCGATTTGGGGGGATTGGTCTGAAGCTGTGGCAGCACGCCCTGATTGTGATGTAATGGCGATTACGATGCCAGATGCATTACATCTTGAGCCAGCATTGCAATGCCTTGATTTGGGTTACCACTTGTTGCTTGAAAAACCAATGGCGCGTACTTGGGAAGAGTGTGAACGTCTTGCTCAAAAGGTGCGTGAAAAGAAAGATTGCCTCGTGATTCTCGGTCATGTGTTGCGTTACACGGTTTACTTCAAGAAGATGAAGGAACTCTTTGACAAGAAAGCAATTGGTGACGTGGTGAGTATTCGCCATTTAGAACCCGTGGCTTACATGCATGCGGCACATAGCTTCTGTCGTGGTAATTGGGGGAATACCGATCGTGCAACTCCCATGATCCTCCAAAAGTGCTGTCACGATTTCGACCAGTTTGTTTGGTGGTTGGATAAGAAGTGTACAGGGGTTTCGAGTTTTGGAAATACCTTCCACTTCAATGCAGCACATCGTCCGGAAGGCGCGGCGGATCGTTGCATCCATTGTCCAGCGGCAATTGAACGCGCATGTCCGTATTCGGCAAAGAAGATTTACATCGAGCGTCAAGATTATCGTTATCCCTTTGTGGATAAGAGTGATGCTGCGATGGAAGCAATGTTGCGTGAAGGTCCGTATGGTCGTTGTGTTTATGCTTGCGACAATAATGCCGTTGACCATCAAATTGTGAATATGCAATTTGAAGGTGGCATTACTGTTGCTCACCAGATGGAAAGCTACACCTATTCGGGTGGTCGTACAACACAAGTCTTCGGCACGAAGGGTGAAATTTCGGGTGATGGTCGTACGATTAAGGTTTATCATTTTGATACGCGTACAACGGAACTTTGGGATAGCGTCTATGAAGCTGGCATGCCGTTGAGTTCGGGTCACGGTGGTGGTGACTATGGGTTGATGGATGAACTCGTGCGTCAACTCACACAGGGTAATCCCGCGGACTATTTGAATATTTTTGAAATGTCGTTGGAAAGTCATCGTATTGCTTTCGCTGCTGAAGCAAGCCGCAAAAGCAAGGGCGCGTTGATGCTCTCTGAATAAGGTTTTATGTCGCCGTTCGTTTCAATGTAAAGGAACGGCCTTTGAATTTTAATGATTTGAAAAGGAAATGATTGTGGACAAACGTAAAATTATCGTAACGAGTGCTCTTCCTTATGCCAATGGTGCATTGCACTTGGGGCACATGGTGGAATATCTTCAGACAGACTTTTGGGCGCGTTATCAACGCATGATGGGACATGATTGCGTTTATGTATGTGCAGATGATACGCACGGCACGCCGATTATGATTCGTGCACGCAAAGAAGGCCTTACGCCTGAACAGCTCATTGATCGTACCTATGCTGAGCATACGCGTGACTTCGCAAACTTTGAAGTTTACTTCGATGAATATGGCTCGACAAATGTTGATGAAAACCGTGTTCTCTCGGAGACCATTTATTTGCGCATGAAGGAGAAGGGTTTTGTCTCTTCGCGTATCGTGGATCAGCAGTATTGTGAACATGATGGAATGTTCCTTCCCGACCGTTTTGTGAAGGGTACGTGTCCGAAGTGTGGCGCTCCCGATCAGTACGGTGATAACTGCGATAAGTGTGGCGCTACGTATGATGCGTTTGAATTGCAAGAGCCGCGTTGTGCCGTTTGTGGCAAGGCCCCGGTGCGTCGTGGGAGTGAACAGCTTTTCATTGAGTTGGAACCTTTCCGTGAGTTCTTGCGTGAATGGTTGCCAACGCACACCGATGCCGGTATTGCAAAGAAGCTTCTTGAGTGGTTTAATGAACCCTTACGCGGATGGAATATTTCTCGTGATGCTCCTTACTTTGGATTTAAAATTCCAGGTTACGAAGATAAATACTTCTATGTCTGGGTGGATGCGCCGATTAACTATATGGCGACATTGGAGCGTTGGGCAAAGAAGCGTGGAAGCTCGTTGGATGCGTGGTGGCAAGACCCTAAGGCGGAAATCTATCACTTCATCGGTAAAGATATTGTCCGCTTCCACTGTCTCTTCTGGCCGTCGTTGTTGCATAATGCTGGTTTCCAAACCCCCTCGAATGTTTTCGTCCATGGCTTCTTGCAAGTGAATGGCGAAAAGATGAGTAAGAGTAAGGGTACCTTCATCTCCGCTGAGACCTATTTGAAGCATTTGCCTGCACAAGCTTTGCGTTTCTATTATGCGTGCAAGCTCAATGGTACGACAGATGACCTTGATTTGAACATGAAGGACTTCGTAGAGCGCGTGAATTCCGACCTCGTGGGTAAAATCACGAACCTCGCTTCGCGTGGCGCTCAGATGATTACCAAGTCGTGCGGCGGTATTTTGGGTACGATGGATGATGACAGTCGTGCATTGCTCAAGGCCTGTCGTGAACAGCTTCCCGACGTTCTTGCTGCGTATGAACGCCGTGACTTCTGTCGTGCGATGGTCCTCGTTCGTGAATGGGCGGATAAGGCGAATCAACTCTTTGATGCAAAGGCTCCGTGGAAACTTGTTAAGGAAGATGTGGAAGCAACGCGTTCGGTGCTTACGGGTACATTGAACCTCTTCCGCTTGATGGCGATTTGCTTGAAGCCTGTCCTTCCCTCGTATGCTGAAAAGGTTGAAGCGCTCTTAGGTGAAGCGCCGTATACTTTTGCGGATGCACAAAAGGATGTGGAAGGATGCCCCGTGGGTGCGTATGCACACCTTGCCACGCGTATCGACCCCAAGGCTGTGCAGGCGATGATTGATGACTCGGTGGTGCCGGAGACATCGCCCGTTTCGCAAAAGGATATCAAGAAGGCTGTCCGTCAGCAAGCCACGAAGCCTGCAGAGGTGGTTTTCCCTGAACCTCTCGCAGAAACAATTGATTTTGATGCTTTTGCAAAGGTTGATTTGCGTGTTGCAACAGTGGCTCATGCAGAACCCGTTGAAGGCTCCGATAAATTGTTGCGTCTCCTTTTGGATATCGCAGAAGAAAAACCTCGCCAAGTCTTTGCTGGCATTCGTAAGAGTTATTCTCCCGAGGATCTCATCGGTAAGCAAGTGGTGATGGTAGCAAACCTCGCACCGCGTAAGATGCGCTTTGGCATTTCTGAAGGCATGGTGGTTGCTTCGACCGATCCGGATGGTTCGTTCCGCGTGATGCAACCATTGACGCCTACTGCGCCGGGTGCTCGTCTTCATTAAAAGAAAAGGTGATTATGGAAATCTTTAAGACACCAGAAACACTTCATGCATGGTGCGCGGATCAAAAGCGGCAAGGCTTCAAAATTGGTCTTGTGCCAACGATGGGTAACTTGCACGAAGGACACATGTCGCTCATTCGTGAAGCAAAACAGTACTGTGATAAAGTCGTTGTGAGCATTTTTGTGAATCCTACACAATTCGCTCCTAATGAAGATTACGATAATTATCCTCGTACAGAAGTTGTTGATTGCGAGAAATGTGAAGCCGAAGGCGCCGCCGCAGCCTTTTTGCCGGCACCTGAAGTGCTTTATGCAACGGACGCTTCAACATGGGTTCACGAGACAGAATTGGAACGCGGTTACTGTGGCGCTCAACGCCCCATTCATTTCCGCGGCGTTTGCACAGTGGTTGCAAAACTCTTTAATATCGTGCAACCCGAAATTGCTGTTTTTGGACAAAAAGATTTTCAACAAGTGGCGGTGATTTCGCGGATGGTGCGTGATCTCTCCTATCCCATCCAAATTATTCGTGCACCTATTGTGCGCGAAGCGGATGGATTGGCGATGTCTTCGCGCAATGCTTATCTCTCCGCAGAACAACGCGTAAAGGCGCTCTCGTTGTCGCGAGCCCTTTTTGCAGCGCAGAAATCTGTCGCTGAGGGCGAACGCGATAGTCACACGCTTGAAGCCGCAATTCGTGCTGAGGTCGTTGCGAACGACTGGCTGCCGGATTATGTAAATGTGATTGATAGTGCTACACTTATGCCGATTGAGAAGGTTGTCCCTGGGGCTTCTGCTATCCTTTTGGCATGTCGTTGTGGCGGACTTCGTCTCATTGATAATGTACTTTTGTAAAAGAAAAAAGTGAATTTATTCATTTCTTTCTTGCAACTTTTTTTGTTTTTCGATAAACTATGCATTGTTGTGAGAAAGAACTAGCAACAAACGAGGATAAGTTATGAATATTCTTTTTCGTATTTTGGTCGTATTGACCCTCATCGTTAATGGTGTATGCTTGTGGTTCGCAAAGGAACTTGAAGTTAAGCGTCAATGGCTTTTGGATTGTAATACAGTCCTTGCTCAATATTGGGGCGATTTGGCACCTCGTATCGAGTCAAATGCAGCGTTCGGTGAAGGTGAGAATCAAATTAACCTTGAAGCAACCGCAGAAGGTGAAAATTTCGCTGAACGCGACATCTCGGAAACAAATTTGGCTTCCGCTGATATGGAGCCCCAGTATAATGATTTCTGGGCTGGTTATCCTATCGGCTATGAAGCAAAAGCAGAAAAGTCCATGTCTGTCGATCAGGAACTTCTTAAGGAAGTTTATGAACTTGACGCAGAAAATAAGCCTGTGGTAGATGCAGCAGGTCGTCCGAACATGGATGGCACCCCTCTCAAGAACCAGTTGGATCCGATTCTCCGTGCTGCAAGCGCACAGCGTGATCGTTTGAATGAAACCCGCACATGGCTCGAAAAATTGCGTGTTGAATTGGTTGATACTATCACCGAACTTAACAATGTCAAGACAGAAAGCCGTCAGCGTGTGAAGACGATTGAAGAACGCGACAATACGATTTCTACTCTCGAAGGCGAAAAGGCTGAACTTCAGTCCGAAGTTGCAGATTTGACAACCCAAGTTGAAGATCTTGAAGCAGATAAGACCGCCCTCGAAGGCGACCTCGCCGCAAAGGAAGAAGAACTCCTCGTTGCCAATGACGAAATTGAAAAACTCAAGAAGGTTATCGCTGAAATCGTTGCGAACGAAGGTAAGCAGGGCAATGCAAAGGCAAACTTGATGGCTAACATCCCCGCAGGTGTTAAGGGTCAAGTCGTCCGCGCTGACAATGAATACAACTTCTGCATTGTTAAGCTTGCTCCTGATGTTTACAATGAGCTCGTTGGTGAAGACGGATCCAAGGAACTTCCCGAAATTCCTTTCTATGTGAAGAGCCCCGGTGCTGAAGGTACGATGGCTGCTTATAAGGCTACCGTCACACTTACAGGTGTTGCTAAGGAACCCTATGTTGTTACCTGTAAGATTGTTGGCGACTATCGCCTCGAAGACATCAAGCCGGGTGACGAACTCTACACGATTGATTAATCCTTGTTAATCAAAAAGAATAAAAAAGGTCCGCGGAGGCGGGCCTTTTTTATTGTTAAATAAGGTTTAACGAAGGGAATATTTTGATAAAAAAAGAGAGGCTTCCTATGTAAAAACGTCAAGGTTAATCTTGACATTTGAATATGAATTAACGAAGGTTAAAAAAAGGTCGTTTTAGGTGTGTTTTCAATATCGGCTGTTTTCACGTTCAATATCGGCTGCTTTGCGGCTGAAAGCAGCCGATATTGAAGATGTGTTTCGGTAGAACCCAAAAAGCAGTTAAAAATGAGGTTAAGTTTTAAAGATAAAAAAGATTCGAAAGATGCTTTTGGGAAGTCAGGAAAAGAAATTTTTGGGACGTCGGAAAATCAATTCATAAACATTCGCGATGGCGGGTCTGAAAGAAAAGACTTTAAGCGATGAAAGGCATTATCAATAACGACACTTCTTCGTAAAACGGAGGTTCCCTGAGACGGTTAAAAGGTCGTTTTAAGAGAATCCTAAAAGTTGGTATGAGAGGGAGGCGGACGCAGGATGTTGTCAATCATTATTCATACGAAGAGGTCTTTGTTAATGCCAATAAAAAGTGAAAAAAGAAGTGCACAGTTTTTTTATTTTGTGTTATAATAATGGGTAATCTTTTAATAAAGGGTTTTTGCGAGCGACAGTATCAATGGTTAAAACCCGTCCATTAAAGTATGAAGGATCTGATTATGCTTAAGCTTAAGGGCGTTTTTAGTGCGTTAGTTACACCATTTAACCAAGATGGATCGGTGGACTATGTGGCCTTTCGTGAGTTGATCCAATGGCAGATTGCTGAAGGTGTCGCAGGTGTTTGCCCCGTGGGTACCACTGGTGAATCTCCGACCTTGAATAGTGAAGACCACCTTAAGGTGATTGAAGCTGCGGTTGCTGCCGCAGAAGGTAAGGTGAAAATCATTGCTGGTACGGGAGCAAACTCGACGGAAGAAGCGATCGATTTGACGAAGGAAGTGCTTAACATTGGTGTGGATGCAACGCTTCAAGTGACCCCTTATTATAATAAGCCGAATGCAGAAGGTCTCTATCGTCACTTTGCGACGGTGGCGGATCTTGGTGTGCCAGTGGTGCTTTATAATGTACCTGGTCGTAGCGCGAAGGAAATTCCGCTCTCTGTGGTGGAACGCCTCGCAAAGCACCCCAATGTGTGCGCGATTAAGGAAGCCGCTGGCAGTGTTGATCGCGTTTCGGCAATTCGTCAGTTCGCTTCTGATTTGACAATTCTCTCGGGTGATGACAGCTTGACATTGCCAATGATTTCGGTCGGCGCTGAAGGTGTGATTTCGGTTTGCTCCAATGTCATTCCTCGCGGGATGTCGGAGATGGTCGCAGCGGCTTTGGCAGGTGATTATGCAGGTGCACGAGCACTTCACGAAAAGTATTATCCACTCTTCCGTGATATGTTCTGCGATACGAATCCCATCCCGGTGAAGTGGGCGCTTGCATTGATGAAGAAAATTCAGCCGGTCTATCGTTTGCCTTTGTGTGAACCCGATAGTGCCGCACAAGCGAAGATTGAGAACTGCTTGAAGCAGCTCGCATTAATCTAATGAGAAACGCGGGCGAGGCAAGCTGCTTCGCCCGTTCTTTTTAAATACACTTTAATAGAGAAGGATGTTGAAATGAAAGTTGCAATTCTTGGTGGTGCTGGTCGTATGGGTCAGATGTTGTTGGGCTGTGCAAAAGAGATGGGACTCAACGTTGTGGCGGTGACGGAAGTCCCTGGATCGCAGTGGATTGGTAAACCTGCAACAGAAACGTTGACCTATCAAGACACATGGCCGACAGATGCAAATGTTATCATTGACTTTACATTTCATACCTGTGTGATTCCAAACCTCGAAAATGCGGTTCGTTGTCATCAAGCGTATGTCTTGGGAACAACGGGTTTGGATGAAGCAGAGCTTGCAGCTGTTGATGCAGCAGCGAAGGAAATCCCACTTTGCTTCGCGCCGAATTTTTCTTTGGGTGTGAATTTGCTTTTGGAACTCGTACGTCGTGCAGCATCGGTCTTGGATACGAGCTATGATGCAGAAATTGTTGAAATGCATCATAAGCACAAAAAGGATGCTCCCAGTGGTACTGCGCTTGGTTTGGCAGAGGCGCTTGCTCAAGGTCGTGGCGTGAATCTCGAGGACGTGGCTTGCTATGGTCGTCAAGGAATTGTGGGAGAACGCCCCATGGGCGAGATTGGCATCCATGCGCTTCGCGGCGGCTCTGTTGTCGGGGATCACACTGTTATGTTCGCTGCAGATGAAGAACGCGTTGAAATCACCCACAAGGCGGTTTCTCGTGCGGCCTTTGCAAAGGGCGCGCTTAAGGCGGGTCAATGGCTTTGCACGCAACAGCCGGGCCGCTATAACATGCGTCATGTGTTAGGTTTTGCTGATTAATGCTATGGCACGCGTTGTTTTAGCGTTAGGAAGTAATCTTGGAGACCGAGGTGTTCGTTTAGACGCCGCGGTCTCTGCGCTTTCACAATTGCCGCAAACAAGATTGCTAAAATGTGCAAAGCGCTATGAAACGACTCCCGTGGATGTGCCGAAAGGATACGAAGATTTAAGTTTTCTCAATTCCGCCGTATTGATTGAAACAGGACTACCCCCGATTGAATTGTTGCGAGAAGTGAATCGTATTGAAGCTGAAGAGGGACGTGTGCGGCTCTTACGCAATGGTCCGCGAACATTGGATATTGACATCATTCTTTACGAAGGGGTCAAGAGTGATGACCCCGTGCTGACATTACCACATCCTCGCGCCGCAGAACGCGACTTTGTTCTTTTACCACTTGCAGATCTTGGACTTACGCGAGAACACATTTTGCAAAATACATTTGAAGATGTTTAATACATGAATGAAATCTATTATTGGGGATAGAGGGATTGATTTATTTTTGCTATACTACCTTTAGATAAAGGGATACGCTACAAATATATAGAGGGAAGCGTTAGATGCGAAAGAAATCGTTGTTGTCAAGTAAAGTTAAATGTTGGGGATTTCTCGGCATTGTACTTGTTGTCGTAGTGGTCGGCGTTTTGATGTTTATGTCTAACGTCGTCGATGCGTCTCCAAAGAACTTCAAAGAGACCAATGTAACAACGGTCGCCATTTCACCGAGTAAAGCATCTCAACCGCAAGTAGAAGCTTATTCTTTAGATGAAATTCAATACTTCGCAGAACGGCAAATATCGTTGAAGGCATTGGAAACTTCCAACTTGACACTTTCAAAGGAAGATTTTTTAACAACGATTGAGATGGCTTTGCGCGCATGTAAACCTTTTGCGGGAGAAGAAATCTTAAATGTTACGCGTTTTGAACGCGCGCGCCTTGTTACGCATTGTGCGGTGGCAAAGGCGGATGATACGTTTGAGATTTCTATTACTTGTCGAGATAAAGCAACTGTTGAATGGTTTAAACAACGCTTTGATACGCTTATCGCTCCAGATTATGAACCGCTTGTATTACGGGGAAGGGTTCATTGTTTTGCGTTTTTACCATTTTTACAAAATCCGCCTAAAGGCGTTGTGTCGTATGCGTTTTATTCTAAGGCAAAGCTTCGTAATGTTGTCGCTACTTCTCCACGCTTTATGGGAACTTCTTCAAGTAGCGTTCAGGGGGCGCAAGGGCTTGGCTATTATGGTCTGGATGGATCGGGTGAAATTGTCGCTGTTATTGATACGGGAATCAGTTCTGGGGATTATGGAAATAATTTTCATTGTGATTTGATGGGTGGTCTC
>JAUNQZ010000044.1 GCA_030535915.1 bacterium | reverse complement strand
CAGCCCCTAGCGAACAGCCTTATCATCGCTCCCCCTAGCGGTCCTGGCGTTTAAAGATGACTCCGCAGTTGCACAATCCTTTTCCATCATTTGTAGACAAGAGAATGCGGCGGTTTAAAAGGATGATTTTAGGGTTTCTTTTTAACCTTATTTATGGTATACTAGTGGCATCTATTTTTTGTCGTTTTTATTTTCTAAAAAGTAAACTGCTAAAATGAGGTTGATTCGTATGAAAAAATGGATTTTTGGTGCAATGATGTTGGCGGGCGCTTGTGCGTTTGCGGCAACACCTGGACGCGTCGTGAAGATGGTCCCCCAAAGTGGCACCTCGAAGGCGTTTGATGTTATCACGGAGAATAACATTACCCTTCGTTTGCAATTCTACACGCCACGCGTTTTTCGTGTGCTTGCAGCGCCTGCAACGCAGGAGCCTTATCGTGACCGTTATGGGAATCCGGTGAAGGATAAGGAAGGGAATGTTAAGACCTATACAACGGCAAATTATGCCGATCCATTGAATAAGCCTGAGAAGGCTCAGATTCTTACCGAGGGTGCGCGTGAGGATAGCAGCCGTGTGCTTTTCGCAGATAATCGCGAAGCGGGGACCTATACTTTCACCACGCCGGATATCATTGTGACCTTGAATAAGGCGGATGCAACGCTTGCGGTGACGGATCGTTTGGGGAATCCCATTTTTGAAGAAGCAGCGCCGATTGATATTGGTGATATTGAAACGACGCAGACGCTGAAGTTGGGGAAGGATGAATTCTTCTACGGTGGCGGTCAGCAGAATGGCTTCCTCTGCCATAATGGTCGTAAGATTGATATCGTGGCTGATGGTAACTGGGAAGAGGGCGGTCACCCGAATCCGGCACCTTGGTATATCACGAACAAGGGTTATGGTGTGCTTCGTCATACCTTCTCGGTGGGTGCGTATGACTTCTCGGGTGCAGATACGGTGCGTACCGTGCATCGTGAACGCCGTTTTGATGCGTTTTACTTCGTGGGTGGGGATTTCAAGGGTACGCTTGATCTCTACACGCAGTTCACCGGTCGTCCGAATTTCATCCCGATGTGGGGGCTTGAGCTCGGTGATGCCGATGCTTACATGACGCGTGATCCTGAAACGCGTGATCCGAAGCAGGAAGAGGATGGCTCGTATGTCGAATTGACGCATGTCAATGCGCTTGAAATTGCCAAGAAGTATCGTGAACACAATATGCCAGGTGGCTGGTTGCTCGTGAATGACGGCTATGGTTGCAATCACATGCAGCTCGCTTATACGGTCAATACGCTTCGCGACCTCGGCTTCCGCACCGGTCTCTGGACGGAAGGTGCGCTTGACCTCATCGGTTGGGAAGTCGGCACGGCGGGTTCGCGTGTGCAGAAGATTGATGTGGCATGGTCGGGCCCCGCGTATCAGCATGGTCTCGAATGTAACAAGGTCGCTGCGGAAGGCATTGAAAATAATTCCGATGCGCGTGCCTTCGTTTGGACGTGTCAGGGTTGGGCAGGGACGCAGCGTTATGGTATCTGCTGGACCGGTGACCAGTACGGTTCTTGGGATTTGATTCGTTACCACATTCCGACCTTGACCTGTTCCTCGATGAGTGGTCAGGCGTATGCAACAACGGATGTGGATGGTATCTTTGGCGGTAGCCCTGAAACCTATCTCCGCGATATGCAGTGGAAGTGCTGGACGCCTGCCATCTATGTGATGAATGGTTGGAGCCATGTCAACAAGGGCCCCTGGAGCTATGAAGAACCTTACCGTTCGCTCATTCGTGATGCGCTCAATCACAAGATGCGGATGACGCCCTTCTTCTACGCTTATATGCGTAACGCTTGGGATTGCGGTGAGCCGATTATCCGTCCGCTCTTCTGGAACTATCCGAATGACCGCTACACTTGGGACGAAACCACCAAGTATCAGTATATGGTCGGTAAGGAAGTCCTCATTGCGCCGGTGTACAATTCGATGAAGCTCAACAAGGGTTGGAAGAAGGATATCTATCTCCCTGAAGGCACTTGGGTGGACTACAATGATGGTCGCCGTATCGATGGTCCAGTAACCATCCCAGCCTATCCGATTGACTTGGGCAAGCTCCCGATTTTCGTCAAGGCGGGTTCGATTCTCCCGATGTATCCGCAGATGCTCAGCATGGGCGAAAAGGCTCCCGATCCATTGACCTTTGATATCTATCCGAAGGGTGAAGCCTCCTTTACCGTCTACGAAGACGATGGTGAAACCCGTGCGTATCAGAAGGGTGAATACTCGAAGCAGCTCGTTGAATGCAGCGCGCCTGAAGTGGAAGGCACCGGCGATATCACCGTGCGTGTCAATCCCGCAGTGGGTGACTTTAAGGGCATGCTCAAGCAGCGTATCTATGCCTTTGAAATCCATATGCGCACCAAGCCGACACAGGTCTTTATCGATGGCGAAGAAATGCTCGAACTCGATGATCTCTCGGTTTATGAACATGCACGTCAAGGTTGGCGCTATGATGCCGATGACCGTTATGGCACGCTCTATGTGAAGTTGCATCGTCGTGATGTCACCACCACGGCGGAACTCCTCGTTCGCGTGGATCCTGCACTCGCGGCAACGATTGAGCCCACCGCGCCCTATCCAATTCCGGAAATCACCAACGAACTCGATAAGGCGGAATTCGTGGTGACCTCTTCTTCTTGGGCGAATGACTGCCCGGCGAAGAATGCCTTTGACGGTACGGAAGAAACCATGTGGCACACTTATTATGCAACCGATGCGAAGCGTCCGCTTCACTTCCCCCACTCCATTGATATTGATATGAATGGTCTCTATCCCATCAATGCCGTCACCTATCTCCCCCGCCAGAACCTCGGCAATGGCGTTGTGAAGGGTTATGAAGTGTGGGTGGCTCGCTTCCCGGGTCAGTACACGCTCGTGAAGAAGGGTCAATTTGAGACGTTTGACAAGGCTGAACCTCGTACCCTTGAATTCGGTACCACTTGGGGTCGTTATGTTCGCTTGGTCTTCACCTCCTCGCAGAATGGTGATAAGTTCGCCTCCGCAGCTGAAATTGATATCCTCCAGGATCTCAACGCTGCACCCCTCCCAGACGAGACCCAGCCGATCTGCAACGAAACCCTTACTGTGGATGGTCAGCGCTATGACAACTGCCGTAAGGTTCAGGTGGGTACGGAGTGGACCCTTGACCTCGATGGCACGTGGGAAAAGGTCCTCGGTCATGCAGGTATGGAAACGCGCAATGGCAACGAAGGTACGGTGACCTTCCGCATCTATGCGGATGGTAAGCAAATCTTCGAACGCCTCGGCATGAAGCCCACCGATGTCAAGCAGCTCATCAATGTGGACATTCCGACCGGCGCCAAGCAGCTCAAGTTCGTCTTCTCCAAGCAATCCGATGATTGCAATGATGACGCAACCGGCGTTTGGACCGATATGCGCTTCTTCCGTGCAGGTTCGGGTAAGTAAGCCTTCAATCTGTTGAAGAACAACGAAAAGCAGCCCTCGGTTTTCACCGGGGGCTCCTTTTTTTTTGAAGGGTTAGAGAAAGGCTATCGCCTCGCCATTCCTACCTCTCGGCAAAAGAAGAGAAAGCTACGCTATTATTGCTTTGTGAGAAAGAGGGAAAAGAAAAACCCTCACCGTTGATGTCGCTCGGTGAGGGTGTGAGGGAGCGTGCGTTGGGGGGCTTTAGGCGCGTGTTAAGAGACGCCCTCGGCGCGGTGCCGCGGTATTGATTTCTCCCTCCGCAAGGACAGGCGAACCATTCACAAAGACATCCTTTACACCGGTTGAGAATTGGTGTGGGTTGGCGTAGGTTGAACGATCTTGCCATTGCTGGGGGTCGAGCAAGACGAGGTCTGCAAAGGCACCTTCTCGAATCACGCCACGGTTGGGAATTCCAAAGGCTTGCGCGGGGAGACCCGTCATGCGATGAATGGCGGCTTCAGGAGAGAGACCAAGGGTTTCCGTTAGGATGCGGAAGAAGCGTGGCATGGTGCCATACGCTCGGGGATGAGGCCAATCTTTACCTAAGGGACCCCAAGGGGCACGCAATGAGGCATCCGATCCCGGCATCACCCAAGGTTGTGAAAGAATCGTGTGTAAGTTGGCTTCATTCATTCCAAAGAAGAAAGCACCCGTTCGCGATTGGTCTGCAAGTAAGATGCGAACCACCGCTTCGCCAAAGGAAAGATCCCACAAGTGCATGAGTTCTTGAAGGGTTTTACCAGAGGCGCCGGTCATCTCAGGACTCCATGTGCCGCCAATCATAATTTCCGCGGCACGGTCCGCCGTTGTGGCATTGAGTTCGTCTATCACGCGTTGACGATCGGAGGCGTTCGTTAAGTGTGAAAGAATCGCGGTTGCCCCCCCCGCAGCGGCCCATTCGGGTAAGATAATGTCGAGGTCGGTACCTGCAGAGAGATAGGGATAACGATCCGCGTGCACCCAATATCCCTCCGCACGCATGGCTTCGATTTTTTCAAGTGCGAGAGGGAGTTTGTGCCAGTTCGCCTTCCCCGAAGTTTTCAGGTGAGAGATTTCTGCATGGATACCACTCTCGCGGACGAGATTGAAGACTTCATCCATGGCTTCAAGGAGGTGGTCGCCTTCACTTCGCATATGGGTCGCATACATTCCTCCCGCGCGTGCACATGCCCGTCCTAGGGCAAGGACTTCCTCGCGCGTGCTATGAATCCCAGGATGGTAGACAAGACCGGTGGTGAAGCCCCATGCGCCCTCCTCCAACGCCGCCTCAAGGTTGCGGACCATCGCAGTGAGTTCTGCTGGGGTTGCCACACGCGGAGCATCTCCCATCACACCTTTACGAAGGGTGTTGTGACCTGTAAAGAGAATAAAGTTGATGGCAGGTGCGGCGGCTTCAAGGCAGGTGCGATAGTCTGCAACAGTATCCCAATTGGGACCGCTGGTTTCTCGACCTGGACGCGGAGGGTAAGTTTGCGCTTCCCAATCGGAGGGGAGCTTTGCGCCATTGAGACGCGGGGCGGCACTCCCACCGCATTGACCGCCAATTTCGGTGGTGACCCCTTGTGTAAGTTTGCTCGGCGCGTAGGGTTCTAATAAGAGAAAGGCATCCGAATGGGTATGTGTATCAATAAAACCTGGCGTTAACCAGAGCCCCTTGGCATTGATTTCAGAGGGGGCTTGTTGTGTAGAGAGGTCCCCGATAGCAACGATTTTATCCGCTGCAATTCCCACATCTGCCAGCACAGGTGGAGCACCCGTACCATCGAAGAGTGTGGCTTGACGAAGAAGTGTATCCAATTGCATAGGGGGACTCCTCAAAAAGAAGGCACGCCTTAACGACGTGCCTCATTATAGGACAGCAGACAGCGTCTTAGTAGTTTTGAGCTTCAAGTGCGAAGTAAGCCTTGGGGTGCTTGCAAACGGGGCAAAGTTCCGGAGCCTTTTCGCTGATGACGATCGCGCCACAGTTCAAGCATTCCCAGCGATTCTTCCCCTTGCGAACGAAGACTTCACCGGTTTCGACATTCTTTGCCAATGCGTTGTAGCGTTCTTCATGGCGCGCTTCAACCGCAGCAACGGCACGCATCTGAGCAGCAATTTCAGTGAAGCCTTCTTCTTCCGCTTCATCTGCCATGCGCTTGTACATATCGGTCCATTCGTAGTTTTCACCCGCCGCTGCAGCCTTCAAGTTTTCAACGGTCGAACCGATGCCCTTGAGGTGCTTGAACCACAACTTTGCGTGTTCCTTTTCGTTGTTTGCAGTTTCTTCGAAGATTTTCGAAATCTGCACATAGCCTTCCTTCTTAGCGACAGAAGCGAAGTAAGTATATTTATTACGCGCTTGCGATTCACCAGCGAAGGCATCCCACAAGTTCTTTTCGGTTTTGCTACCTTTGAGTTCCATGACTCTCTCCTTATTTGTTGTTGAGTAAAATTACTTACGATACATCAAGATTTTTTCAGGAATAAGACCTGCGGGGTGACCCGCCCAAACGACAACACCATCACGCACAAGGACGCCATAAGGAATGGCACGGGGGTTAATCTTGCGGGTGATTTCAGCCTCGGTGCCATAGACTAAGCTATAGGTCGGCGGAACGGGTTGACGCTCCATAAACGCGAGGATTTTATCTACATCATAGCCACGATCGATATTTACACCAATGATGGTGACACCCTTATCCTTGAGTTCAAGGTGGAGATCTTCCAAATGGGGAATCGCTGCACGGCAAGGACCACACCAAGACGCCCAAAATTCAAGCAAATAGAGTTTGCCTTCTTCCCATTGGGTGACGGGGGCACCTTGCGCCCATGCTGATGCTGCAGGGAAATCTGCAGCACTCAATTCCATACCAATCACAGAATCTTTTTCGACGGGTAAAGATTCAACGGCAGGCGGAGGGGTTACTGATTTTTTTTTTGCAGATTCGCAAGTCTTGCAATCGTTAATCCCTTCGGCACGCATCTTCATCAACTTCTCAGCGGTGAGCGAAGACGGGTGACCCTTCCAAAGCACCTTTCCATTTTGAACGACAATCGCGTTGGGGATACCTGCGATTTGGTGACGATCGGAAAGCGCATTTGTTGCATCATGAAGCATGGGATAGGTCGGCTTGACCGGTTGCTTTGCGATGAAGTTCAAGATATCCTGATTGCCAAACTCGCCACGGTTGACATTGACACCGACAATGTGGATGCCCTTACCCTTGACGGCCTGCCACATTTCTTCCATGTGAGGGATCGCCTTCACGCAAGGATCACACCATGTTGCCCAGAATTCAAAGACATAAAGATCGTCGTGTTGCCATTCGGTCACGGGTGTACCCGCAGCCCAAGTTTTCGGCAAATCAGTTAATTCAAATGTCTTCACATTTTGTGCATGCAATGTGATGCATGAGAGACCTGCCAAGAGGGCGAATAAGAGTACTTTCTTCATTTCTTAAATCCTTTCTTAGTGGTTATCGTTCAACCATTTAAACGATATTATAGCACAGAAATTTTTACGAATCAACGAAAAGTTCTGCTGTTGCAAATAAAGGATCATTTGTTGCACGGATGCCCAATCGGCGTAAACCGGCTTCATCACCGGGCGTGAGCATGTGTGAGAGGTGCATTTCACAGTCGCGTAAATGAACGAGTTGTTCAAGGGCGGCTTTGGCATTTGCATCATTTGCTGCGCAAATCGCGAGAGCAACGAGGGTCTCATCCAAGTTGAGCGAACCGTATTTACCTTTAAGAATCCCCCGCTTCATGTGCATCACACTGTGCACGGTTTCGGGGGCTAAAAGGTGAAGCGAGTGATCAATCTTTGCCAAATGCTTGGCGGCATTTAGAACCGTTGCAGCGGCAGCGTGAAGTTGTTCGGAGTTTTTCCCCATGACAATGGTACCATCAGGCAAGCTCATCGCCACACCACAGCTAACCCCTTCGAGCGTATGGCGTTCAGAAGCTTCATGTGCAGCTTGACGCGCGGGAAGCACGGTTGGACGATCTTCGGGGGTGAGTCCCATTTGTTGCATCAAGCTCTGCATGATTTCCACGGGGCGTTTATCTGAAGACCCCTTTGCTACAGCATCCGAGAGATAACGGAAGTAGCGACGGATGACTTCTTGGCGAGCCGCCGCAATGCAGACCTCTTCATTCACAATTCCCTTTGCGATGCAATTCACCCCCATATCCGTGGGGCTCTTGTAGGGACATGTACCCGAAGCATCCAAACGCGTCCAGATTTCACGCAACAAAGGAAATGCATCCACATCGCGATTGTAGTTCACCGAAATCTGCTGGTAAGCTTCAAGGTGGAAAGGGTCAATCATATTGATATCGCCCAAGTCCGCTGTTGCGGCTTCGTACGCGAGGTTGACCGGATGCTTCAATGGTAAATCCCACACGGGAAAGGTCTCAAATTTCGCATAGCCTGCAGCTTTCCCACGCATACGATCGTGATAGAGCATGGTCAAGCAGGTGGCGAGTTTACCCGAACCCGGGCCCGGACCGGTCACCACCACAATGGGACGCGTGGTTTCGACATAGTCGTTTGCACCATAACCATCTTTTGAAACCACAAGGTCGAGGTTAGAGGGATATCCCGGCACCGCACGATGCAATTTCACTGGGATCCCACGTGCTTCCAGTTTATTGCGGAACTGAAGGGCGGCGGGTTGACCTTCGAAGCGTGTAATCACCACCGCACATACATGGATTTCCCATGAACGGAGGCTGTCGATGAGTTTCAAAGCATCATCGTCATACGAAATACCAAAGTCTGCACGCATCTTTTTGCGTTCGATATCTTCTGCGTAGACGCAAAGGATGATTTCAGCTTTATCGCCCAATGCACGCAAGAGACGCAATTTCACATTGGGATCGTAGCCCGGCAAGACGCGTGCAGCGTGATAGTCATACATCAACTTCCCGCCGAATTCAAGATAGAGCTTATTATCGAAAGCTTTTGCACGCTGCATCAAACCTTCTGCTTGGTGCTTCAAATAAAGTTCATTATCAAAACCGATTTCGTTCATTTTTGACTCCAACGAAGCGGATTATACATTCAAAATTATCGCCTAAAAGTATACCACATTTGAAAGAAAAACGCCCCTTCTTTTTTGAAGTTTTTTTAGCGTCTTTCGAAAGTCTTGCATTCACAAAATGTTAAGCTTCAACAGGGGTTAATCCCAACGCCGTAAAATCATTCAAGAGGGCTTGCATTTCGTCCATTTCTGGTGCTGAAACGCAAATTTTGTCGGGATAGATGCGATAGCCGCTGCGGTACTTCACAGGGGTTAAATTCGGCATGAAGACATTCGCACCGGAGGAGAGTCCCCGCAAACGCCCTTGTTGTGCATCCAAGGTTGAGAGCGCGGTGGTTGAGGGAATATTTGCCTGCGGTAAGAGGAGACGCACCATTGCATAACAGCGACAGGTGAAATCCACAGAAACGGGTACTTCACAGGATTCTTTGGATTGACCTAAGGGAGTTTGTGGATCCGCAAGATAAGGACCTAAACCTACCATATCCAGCTGTAAGTCTTGAATCGTCACGAGGTCATTGACAACCGAGGCGAGTGTTTGCCCTGGGAGACCGAGCATCATGCCACTACCCACTTCATACCCCAATGCTTTTAAGATATGGAGACAGGCTAATCGCGGATGTTCATCGGATGTATAATTCCCGGGATGAATGCGTGTAAAGAGGTTGCGGTCGGTCGTTTCAAAGCGAAGTAAATAACGATCTGCTCCTGCCGCTCGCCAAGCCGCATAATCCGCCTCGGTGCGTTCCCCTAAGGAAAGGGTCACCTTTTGACCGGTTTCTCCTTTAATGCGACGCACCAATTCTGCCACACGGGTTTGGGTCCAGAGACCCACGCACTCCCCTGCTTGCAACACCACCGTTCCAAAATGATACTGTTGTGCGAGTTTTGCAGAAGTGAGAATTTCATCATCCGACAAGCTATATCGAAAGGTCTTGGGATTACTCCGACGCATCCCGCAATAGAGACAATCGCGTTCACACACGCTGGAGAGTTCGATTAATCCACGGAGGAAGACCCCCTGCCCTTTGGTCGTTTGTCGAACGCGACGTGCCTCCTCAAAGAGCGCACTTGCATCCACTCTCGTTAAAGCATCTAAAATTTCATCTTTTGTCATCTTCACCCCCTCATTTTACCAAAAATACAACCCACGTGACAATGAAGAAATCAGCGTTTTTCGATGATGGCCATTCGCACCTCGTCTAAAGATGAAGCCGTTAAAAAAGCCCCCGGAAAACTCCGAGGGCTCTTTTCTACAAGATATCGTCTCACTTAGATGTTGGAAACACCAGTCTGGGAGAAGATGTACTTGTAGTAGTCCTTGTTGGCGAGCTTTTCAGCAGCGGCTTCATCGCAGATAACGATGCAGTCGTTATGATACTGGAGAGCAGAGCACGGGCACATCGAAGTGACGGGACCTTCAACGAGACCCTTCACAGCATCCTGCTTGCCAGCGCCGAACGCCAAGAGCACAACACGCTTCGCATCCATGATGGAGCCAATACCCATGGTCACAGCCTGGGTGGGGACTTCTTCGATACGACCGCCGAAGAAGAGACGTGCGTTATCCTGGATGGTCTGCTGGGTCAAGACCTGGGAGTGGGTACGGCAAGCGAGGGAGCAGCCGGGTTCGTTGAATGCGATGTGACCATCGGATCCAATGCCGAGGAGCTGGATATCGATACCGCCGGCAGCCTTCATTGCGTCTTCATAGGCCTGGCAAGAAGCAGCGATGTCGGTGGCGAGGCCATCGGGCACGTGGGTCTTTGCCTGGTCAATGTCGATATGATCAAAGAGCTGGGTCTTCATGAAGTAATGATAGCTCTGATCATGTTCGGGAGCGAGGCCGAGGTATTCGTCAAGGTTGAAGCTCTGGCAGTCCTTGAAGGAAACTTCACCCGCCTTGTTAGCAGCGGCAAGGAGCTTGTACATTTGAACAGGGGTCGAACCCGTTGCAAGGCCGAGGACGGTCTTGGGGTTATTCTTGACCTGGTCAATAAAGATTTCTGCAGCGAGTTTGCTGCCTTCTTCTGCGTTTTTAACGATAGCAACTTTCATTTTCGTTGTATTCCTTTCTAAACTTAATAACGGCCTGTTGCCTTTGCGCAACGCTGAACGATGGCTTGCATTTCTTCCGTAAGGGCTTCAATGCGTTTGACCATCATGAATTGCGTACGGCAACGGTCGACATTGTGACGAAGATGTGCAGTCTTAAAGTAGACATCGCCTTGGAGGTAGTCCGTCAAGAAGCGAATGCCAATCATAAAGGGTAAGAGCCATGCAGAGAAGGCGAGTTCCTGAACTTCTGCAGGCGTAAGGAAGTGAGCCGTATCAAGGTAACCCGAAACGGCGGCTTCGAACATCTTGAGGTCGAATTGGACCTTTTCTGCATCGGGGTCATCCTCTGCGACATCGGTACAGGTGGTACGGCACATATCACCAAAGTCATAGAGCGCAAGACCCGGCATTACCGTATCAAGGTCAACAACTGCAACACACTTCTTGGTGACAGGATCAAAGAGCGCATTGTTAATCTTGGTGTCGTTATGCGTAATGCGTTCAGGAATCTGACCACGGAGATAACGATTGAGCAAGTGCGCCACGAGATGACGACGGCTACGCACAAATTCAATCTCCGCCATCACTTCGTTTGCACGATTCCGAATATCCTGGTGAACGGCTTCTTCGAGCGTTGCATAACGCATTGGCAAGTGATGGAAGTACGGAATCGTTTCATTCAAGCGTGGCAACGGAAGGTCCGCCATCATATTCTGAAATTGCGCAAAGCCACGCGCAGCTTCATAGACCACATTGACATCACGCACATTATCGTAGCTTTCAACATCGTCAATGTATTCATACATACGCCACCACTTACCCGAGAAGGTACGAACGCAGTTGCGATTTTCTTTTGTCTTGACGAGTTTGAGTGTTTTCACCCCAGGGAACTGAGCCACCTTTGTTTCAAGATGAGCTAAGGTACGTTCAATATTATCCATCACCAACTGCGGCTTACGGAAGACCGAGTGGTTGATGCGCTGCAAGGTGTACATACGCTTTTCACCATCGGCAGTTTCGGTGGTGACACGATAGGTATCGTTAATATGTCCACTCCCAAAGGGTTCTGCTTCAATTGGCGTACCGACCATTGCAAACGAATTGAGAAGTTCTGCATATTTTTCAAGTGGCGATGCCATAGATGTTTTTCCTTAAAATAATTTAAACACGGATATACTTGCGTTGTAATGCGTTGTAATATTTATAAAAGGCCTGACGAATGGCGGTTGCCATTCGTCAGGAATCTTTTTAACTTATTCAGCGAGTGCGGCCTGGATGATGGCTTCCATCTTGTCCGCCTGATCTTCCATGCTCTGGACCATCTTAAGCTGCGTGCGGCAACGGTCGACATTGTGACCCGGACGCTTGACATGGAAGTAAACATCGCCCTGGAGGTAGTCCGTCAAGAAGCGGATACCAATTGTCATCGTGATGAGGCGAGCAGAGAAGGCGAGTTCTTCCTTTTCTCCCGGGGTGAGGAACTTCGCACCACGGCAGTAGCCCTTGGCGATTGCTTCGAACATGTCGAGACGAGAGTAAACCTTCGAGAGGTCCTGTTCATCCTCTGCGGCGTTTGCAGTTGCGGTACGGCACATATCACCGAAGTCATAGAGTGCGAGACCCGGCATCACAGTGTCGAGGTCGATAACGCAGATGCCACGACCGGTCTTGTCATCCAACATCACATTGTTGAGCTTCGTGTCGTTGTGGGTGACGCGTTCAGGGATTTCACCCTTTTCGCAGCGTTCCAAGAGACGACCAAAGGTATTGGCGCGAGCTTCAACATAAGCGATTTCTGTTGCCACATCCTTCGCACGGTTGAACGCATCCTTAGCGATTGCAGCCTGGAGGGCTTCATAGCGCTTGACGGTGTTGTGGAAGTGAGGAATCGTTTCATGCAAACGAGGATTGGTGAGGTCGGCAACCATATTCTGGAAGCCTGCGAATGCTTCACCGACGAGTTCTGCCTGCTGAGCGCTCTGAATCTGGTCGTACGTCGAGGCACCTTCCACGAAGATGTACATACGCCACCAGTTGCCATCAGCATCATGATAGACGGGTTCGCCATCCTTCGTGAGGATAACGGTCAAGGTGTTACGGGAGACATCTTCAACGCCCTGTGCACGAAGCTTATCCGCAATGTGACGGGTCACACGAAGAATATTGCTCTGCACATTGGCAGGCTGTGTGAAAACATGATGGTTAATGCGCTGCAAGAGATAATTCATGCGAGCACCACCGACGGAATAAGTCACCTTGTAAGTGTCATTGATATGACCGCTACCATAAGGGCAACCTTCAATAAAATCACCATAAATTTGGAATGCAGAGGAGAGTTCCTTCAACTCCTGCTGAGTAGCTTTACCGAGTTCAGCCATTGTATTGTTCCTTTCTAAAATGTTAGCGAACAGTATTACTTTATCAAAAGAACGGAAAAAAAGCAAGTTTCAAAATGTCGCCATTTATCCAACTAGCGCTACGACAAAACCCACTACTAAAAAAATGCAGTCCTTTATCCATAGACCGGAGCGTCTACG
>JAUNQZ010000043.1 GCA_030535915.1 bacterium | reverse complement strand
GAATTGAGGCAGTTTGTCGTCACCTTTTGAAGGCGGAAGAAGTCTTATTCTAAATGCGTGTTTGTTGTTTGACTTGCTTTTTTATAGATTTTGTGTTAAAGTAAAATGAAAGTTTTCTTATAAATAAGTATCTTAAAAATGTTTGGGATGATAAATCGCGTGGATGTATAAAATGAAGACGTTAATATTCATATTTGTTACACTTTGCACAACGCTTATGTTTGCGTTGACACCAGAGACAAAAGTTGCTGTAGAAGCTGCAGCAAAAAAAGGGTATGCTTGGTTGCGTGAGGCTCAAGCTCAAGATGGCAGTTGGTCGGATCGTCGTTTCCCTGGGTTGAGTGCACTTGCTTTGTGGTCGTTGGCATTGTCGAAAGATGAAGCAAATGCTGCTGCGGCGCAAAAAGCTGCAGATTATATTGCTTCGTGTGCACAACCCGATGGTGGAATTTATGTACCTATCCCAGAGCGTCGAGGGAGTGGGCTTGGGAACTATAATACATGTTTATGTTTACGCGCGTTGCATTTGTTTGGTCAGCGTGATAAATATCTCACCGTTATGTTGGGGGCTCGTGCTTACATTGCTTCTACGCAGATTGAAGCAGAGGGAATGCATGAGGGGGGCTTTGGGTATGACAAGAGTTCTCCGCGTACCTACACGGATATGAATAATACTTTTTATGCGATTGACGCGATGCGAATGACCCAAGATTTAGAAGAGTCGCGTCCGAATGGTAAACGCGTGGATGTCGACTGGGAGGCTGCAAAGAAATATGTTCTTTCAATGCAGCAAACCTCGGGTGAAGATGCGGGTGGATTTCTTTATAATCGACAAGTTCCGCGTACGAAACCTGGAGAAGCGCCGCAGCAAGTTCAGTTGAAAGCGTTTGGATCGATGACCTATGCAGGATTGCTTGCGATGTTGCATTGTGATTTAACGCGAGAAGATCCGCGTGTTCGTAGTACATACCAGTATGTTGGCAAGTATTGGACGCTGGATGAAAATCCCGGTCAGGGGAATCAAGGGTTGTATTTTTATTACGAAGTCCTTGCACGCGCTTTGACAGCAACGCAAATGGAGGTTCTTACACTTGCGGATGGTACGCAGGTTGATTGGCGAGAGGCTTTGGCTCAGGAATTAATTAAGCGACAACAAGCAGATGGTTCTTGGATTAATGACAACAATCGCTTTTGGGAAGGCGATCCCGCGCTTTCAACAAGTTATGCATTGTTAGCCTTACAAATTCTTTTACAGCAGTAAAATCTTATGGCACCTAATCGTCAACTCCCAAATCTTGAGATTACAAACATCCTTGGACAGGGTGGTACGGCAACCGTTTATCTTGCACGACAAATTTCAACGAATCGTCCCGTTGCTGTGAAAGTGCTCGACCATCATTTTGCTAAGACGCGTGAAGATATTGTGCGTTTCTTAAATGAAGCAAAAGCGTGTGCTCGTTTTCGTCATCAAAATATCGTACGCGTATATGATTCGGGTGAAGAGAACGGTATCTATTACTTTGTGATGGAGTACATTCGAGGATATACTTTTGGATCGTATTTGTAACGCAAGCAGCAAGTTGGGATAGAAGATGTCCTCATTATTTTGGAGTCGATAACCGCTGCGCTCTCCTATGCATGGCAGAAGTTTAAGGTTGTTCACTGTGACCTTAAGCCAGACAACATTATGGTTGACGCAGATGGTACGATTAAGTTGATGGATCTTGGCATCGCGAAATCATTATTGACGGCAAAGGCTGCGGAAACTTCAGAAGAAATTCTTGGAACCCCCGCTTATATTTCTCCAGATCAAGCGTATGATTTGCCAGATTTAGACTGCAGGTCTGATATTTATTCGCTTGGGGCTACGGTTTATCACCTTTTAACAGGGCGTATGCTCTTCCCCAATCGGAGTGATCAACAGATGGTAGACTGTCATGTTGGAAGTGCTTTTGCACGCGATCCGAGGGTCTTTGTTCCAACATTACCAAGAGATTTTTCAATTATATTGAATAGAATGCTTGCAAAAGATCGCGTTTTGCGGTATCCTAATTGGGAGACACTTGCAGAAGATATTCAACGCCTTTATGCAGGTTCATCACTTTTGGCAACACCATTACAACCGGGAGAGAGTTCCGTTGGTTTTATGGCGGATTGTTAATTTAAATTTGTAAAGAAAGGACTACATCATGCATATTCTTGTTACTGGCGGTGCTGGTTATATTGGCACACACACGGTGATTGAACTCCTTCAGACGGGTTACGATATCACTATTGTTGACAATCTCTACAACTCGCAAGAAGAAGCTGTTCGTCGTGGCGCAGAGCTTGCTGGTCGTAAGCCGACCTTCTACAAGGTTGACCTCTTGGACTATGATGCATTGGAAGAAGTCTTTAAGAAGGCAAAGTATGACGCAGTTATTCACTTCGCAGGTCTTAAGGCTGTGGGTGAATCTGTGGCTCAGCCGCTTTTCTACTATCACAACAATATGACGGGTACCTTTAACCTCTTGAAGTTGATGAAGCAGTATGGTTGCCGCAACATCGTCTTCTCCTCCTCTGCAACGGTTTATGGTATGCCTGAAAAGGTTCCGTTGGACGAAGGTTGCTCGACGGGTGCGCTCAATCCTTATGGCGCAACCAAGCTCTTCCTTGAACGCGTTATTTCCGATGTGAAGGCTGCGGAACCCGATTTGGGTGTGGTGCTTCTCCGTTACTTCAATCCTGTGGGCGCTCATGTCTCAGGTCGTATCGGTGAAAACCCCAATGGTATTCCTAACAACCTCATGCCGTACATTGCACAGGTTGCTGTGGGTCGTTTGCCGAAGGTTCGCGTATTTGGTGGCGACTATCCGACCAAGGATGGTACAGGTGTTCGTGACTATATTCATGTGGTTGACTTGGCTCGCGGTCACCTCGCTGCATTGAAGAAGCTTGAACAGACCCCCGGTGAAATCTATACTGTGAACTTGGGTACAGGTACGGGTTACTCTGTGCTTGAAATGATTCGTGCATTCTCCAAGGCGTGCGGTAAGGAAATTCCTTACGAAATCGTTGATCGTCGTCCAGGTGATGCTCCGGAATGCTATGCCGATCCGAAGTATGCAAAGGAACTTCTCGGTTGGGAAGCTACGCATACGCTCGATGATATGTGTGCTTCCTCTTGGAAGTGGCAGTCCATGAACCCTCAGGGTTATGACGCAGAATAATCCAAAAGTGGATGAATAATAAAAGAGTGCTCATCATAAAGGGTGAGCGCTCTTTTGTTTAAAAGTAAAGAAATTCAGCACTTTTGTTGTTTTATATAAAGGTAAGATGAAAAAAGTTCTAAAGTTCGAGAATAATAACTTGACAAAATGGGTAAGAGTTTGATACATTTTGTGACTCATTAAGCACTTTCTCACTTTAGTAACTCTTCAAATGAGAGGATAGAACACCATGAAAATGACTTGGCAACCCTCCAAGATTAAGCGCGTCCGTAAGATTGGTTTCCGCGCCCGTATGGCTACCAAGGGTGGTCGTAAGATTTTGGCTCGCCGTCGTGCTAAGGGCCGCAAGGCTCTCGTGCATGCCTAAGATTAACACTCTGGGGAGCGCGCTGTGACCGATTCCCCTGCGTGTGGCAGCGTACATAAAGGAGGCTCCTCCAAGGCGCCTCCTTTGCTTTTTTCGCCTTTTCGTCTACCCGTAAAGGCCTTTGAGGCGCTTTTTACAACGGGACAGTCTGTTGCGAATGGGGCAATGGTTTTGCGTTGGGTTAAAGTCCCAACGGATCGTACACGTGTGGGCGTGATTGCTGCAAAGCGAACCTTCCATCTCGCGGTGCAACGATCCCGAGCACGCCGTCTTATGCGAGAAGCCTTTCGTTTGGAGCGTCTTCAGCTTCAAGAAGGCATTGACATTGTGCTTTTGGGGCGACGAAAGTTGCTTACAATGTCATGTGACGAGGTGCGTAAGGCATTGCTTCAACTCGCTGCTCGCGCACGCATTCTACGAAAGTCGTAGTATGTTGAGACGGGTAGGGGTGTTGATTCGAAGGCTCCTCGTGGGAGTGCTTGTTGCGTGTGTGCGATTTTATCAACGCGTGCTTCATGTCTTCACGGGGCATGGGAGTTGCCGATTTCAACCGACATGTTCGGAGTATATGATTGAAGCGCTTCGTGTGCATGGTCCATTAAAAGGACTGAGCCTTGGTCTTTGGCGAATTTTGCGTTGCAATCCCTTTTCGCGAGGTGGTTATGATCCAGTGCCACCATTAACGAAAAAGCAACCCTTTTCAATTGATCCTTCCGCAGCGCTTGTGGATGAGGATAAAGAAAGAAATAACAATGAATAAAAATGAAAAATTGATGGTCTTTTTGCTGGGTGCACTTTTGGTTGCATTTCTTGGTTGGAGATTTCTCTCCGCGAAGTCTCAGCCTCAAGCACAACCTGCAACACCGACGACCGTGGAAGCTAATGCTACGGATGCTAAGGTTAAAGATGCTGCAACTGCAATTACAGAAGCTGCTGCCACAATGGTAAAGGATGCCGCTGTAACAGCTACAACAGCCGTTGCAGATGCAGCACAAGCCGCTGCTGCAGTGCCTGCCATTCTTCCTGAAGCCATTCTTGATACGCTTGCAAATGAGGACCTTGCAATTGAAGTGAGCACATTTGATGCTTCAATCGTCAAGGCAACGTTGAAAAAGTACCCCGCAAAGAATGAAGAAGGTTCCGCACCTGTGGAGCTTGCGCTTGTGGATACTTTGAAGATGGGTTTTGCTGGGCACATGATGCCACGCGTCTTTACGGTAAAGGAAAAGTCTGACCGCGCGATTACTTACACCGCTAAGCTCGCACCATCGGAAGTTGTGCTTGAACGCACCATTACCCTTGATGAAACAGGTTATGGTCTTCATGTGAGCGATAAGTTTGTCAACCCTACGGCGAATCCTGCAAATGTAGCAAATTATGTCTTGAGTGCGGGCACGATGAAGGGTGCCCCCATGGATATCACCGTTGGCTCTTATGATCCTGAAGAAGAGGAAGTCGTGGTTCGTGCGGCTCAAGGTATGGGTTGTGGTTGCAGTTGCACTGAAACCATGGATACGATTCCTGGAAGCAACCAGAAGTGGTTGGCGCTTTGTGATCGTTATTTTGTGACATTGGTCGCACCTCAAGATGCAAAGAAGATTGGCTTTAAGCTTGTTCGCTCGGAAGACCCCAAGGGTGATGCAAGTGCATTGGGTGTGTTAGATTATGCCGCAACAACACTTGCTGCAAATGAAACGCGTGAGACCTCGCTCTCGGTTTATATCGGTCCTAAAGTCTATGACAATTTGGTCGACTTTGGTGAAAAGAATGCCGCTGCTGTTGATGCTGAAGACATGATGGACTTTGGTATGTTTGGCTGGTTTAGCAAGTTGCTTTTGAAGGGGATGAACTTCTTCTATAGCCTCATTCCAAACTATGGTGTTGCCATTATCCTTTTGACGATTCTCGTGCGCTTGATTTTCTGGCCTCTTACGCGTAAGAGCACACTTGCCATGCGTAAGATGTCGGCTATCCAGCCCGAAATCAAGGAAATCCAGCAGAAGTTTAAAGGTAATCCTCAGAAGATTCAGCAAGAAACCTTTATGCTTTATCGTAAGTATAAGGTGAATCCGCTTGCGAGCTGCTTGCCGATGTTGATTCAGATTCCAATCTTCATTGCGTTCTTCACGATGTTGCGTTCGATTTCGGAACTTCGCTTTGCAGGTTTCCTTTGGATTAGCGACCTTTCTCAACCCGAAAACCTCTTTGCGGGTGTATTGCCGATTGCGATTAACATTCTCCCAATCTTGACGGCAGTGACAATGGCGCTCCAGACGCACATGAGTCCTGGTGCTGGTGATCCGTCGCAAAAGAAGATGATGACATGGATGATGCCTATCATGATGCTCTTCTTCTTCTACAACATGTCCTCGGCACTTTGCTTGTACTGGACGGTTTCTCAGGTGCTTTCCATCGCTCAAATGTGGTGGATGCGTCGTACAAATGACGGTGCACTTGAAGCTGCTCCTGCGAAGTAAAAGCGTTTGAATAGAGTGACAAAAAAGATACGCAGCAGTGCGTATCTTTTTTGTTTTAGGAACTAAAAAATTAGCTTTATTTTTTAATTTAAAAAGTACGATTTGAAAGTGTCTCAAAAACGCGATTTTACATTTCGCCCATTTTGAGTTTCAATATCGCCCTTTTTGACGAGCAAAGTGGGCGATATTGAAACTCAAAATCATCGGCCTTGATTTTAAAGGCTTTTAGAGGAAGCAAAAAAGACGATAAAAAGGGGTGTAAAAAAGAAGCGAAAATGTACACTATAAAATAATGCTTGCATTTTTTTGTGATTTTTGATATTTTTGGGCGGTTATATCTAGGGGTGTACTGTCTCTAGATACGGTCGGTGTCCGGTTCTGGGTACAGCTGTCTACTGCCCAACGGATGCTCGGTGCACGCCGGAATGGAGGTGTTGAGAAACACCTTCTGTTCATCGATAAACCCACGTAAGAAGAGGCTCTTACGGGATTTTTACGAACCCCTCATGGGAGATTAACAGGCATGACCAACAAAGACGATTACGTGTTTGGAAAGCTGAAATCGTCGGTGACCCCACCGAACTTGATTGAAGTTCAGACGCAGTCTTTTGCAGATTTCTTGCAAGCTGATGTTGCAGCTACGAAGCGCCAGACAAAGGGCCTTCAGGCGATTTTCAAGGAAGTTTTTCCTGTGATGAGCAAGGATGGGCGCTTCACGCTCGACTTTGTGCGTTACAACTTGGAAAAGCCTCGTAAGAGTGCAACGGAAGCTTTACGCGATGGCGATACCTTCTCGGCACCTTTGCATGCAACATTTCGTTTGAAAGATGGTGACGAAGTTCGTGAAGATAATGTCTTCTTGGGCGAAGTTCCGTTGATGACGCGTGATGGTGCATTCATCATCAATGGTGCGGAGCGTGTGATTGTTTCGCAGTTGCATCGTAGCCCTGGCATTTGCTCTGAAAAGGCGATCCACGCTAATGGTCACGATTTGCACTCTGTGCGTATCATTCCCGACCACGGTTCTTGGATCGAAATCCAGTTTGACGCATCGGACATCATGTGGGTCTACTTGGATCGTCGCCGTCGTGCTCGTAAGTTCTATGTTACGACCTTCTTGCGTACCTTGGGGTATAGCACGGATGAGGACATCCTCAGCCTCTACTACACCTTCAACTCGATTCCTACCAAGGAACGCTGGACGGATGACCAGTTGCAGAACTACGTCCTCAAGGATGATTTGTTGGATGTTGACACGGGTTCGATTTTGGCGAACCGTTATGAACCCGTGACCCCGACATTGATCGACTGCGCTGCGCGTGCAAAGATTCCTTATGTCGATGTGGTGGACACCTCTTTTGACAAGGGCTTGCTCTTGAAGACCCTCAAGGTCGACCAGACGCACAATGCAGAAGAAGCTTTCAAGGACATTTATCATCGTTTGCGTCCGGGTGATCCTGTGACGGCCGCAAATGCTCAGAGCTATGTCCGTTCGCAGTTCTTTGATCCTCGTCGTTATGACTTGGGTTATGTGGGTCGTTACAAAGTCAACCAGCGTCTCAAGTTGATGGACAAGGTTGATTTGAAGCTCCGCGTACTCTCTGATGATGGTATTGAAGTCGTCGAAGCCCTCCGTTTGTTGCTCGATATTACTTCGGGTCGTGCAGACGTCGACGATATCGACCACTTGGGAAATCGCCGCATTCGTACCACGGGTGAATTGCTCGAAAATGCTTGCCGTACCGGTTTGGCTCGCACCGAACGCCTCATTCGCGAACGCATGGGTTCTTATGACCCAGGTACCGCAGGTGGCGTGCTCTCTCCTGTGAAGTTGGTGACCTCCAAGAGCTTGTCTGCTGTGATTCAGGACTTCTTTGGTCGCAGTCAGTTGAGCCAGTTCATGGATATGACCAACCCCTTGTCCGCATTGGCTCACAAGCGTCGTTTGTCTGCTTTGGGTCCTGGCGGTCTCTCCCGTGAACGCGCAGGTTTCGAAGTGCGTGACGTTCACCCGACACACTATGGTCGTATCTGCCCGATTGAAACCCCTGAAGGTCCAAACATTGGTTTGATTTCTTCCTTGGGTATCTATGCTCGCGTCAATCGCTATGGCTTTATTGAAACGCCTTATCGTGTTGTTCGTGAGGGTCGCGTGACCGATGAAATCCTTTACATCGATGCTGATGAAGAAGAACTCCACACCATCGCTCAGGCCAACGCAATGTTGGATGCTGAGGGTCGCTTCGTGCGTGAGGTCGTGAAGGTTCGTCGTCGTGGCGAATTCATGACGGTTCCTCCGCGTGAAATCGACTTGATGGACGTTAGCCCGATGCAGGTGATTTCGATTGCAGCAGGCTTGATTCCCTTCCTTGAACACGACGACGCAAACCGTGCCTTGATGGGTGCAAACATGATGCGTCAGGGCGTGCCCTTGTTGCGTGCTGAGCGCCCCCGCGTGGGTACCGGCCTCGAAGGCATCGCCGCTGCAGACAGCTGCGTGACCGTGCTCGCTGAAGAGGATGGTATCGTTGCTTATGTTTCTGCAACTGAAGTTGTCGTTTCGAAGGATGGCAAGTGCCCCGCGAAGGTCCGTAAGGGCGAAAAGGTCGCAGGTTGCCGTCGTTACATTTTTGAAAAGTTCCGTCGTTCCAATGCTGGTACATGCGTGAACCAGAAGCCGATTGTTAAGGTTGGTCAGGCTGTGAAGAAAGGCCAGGCTTTGGCAGATGGTCCTGCAACCGATCAGGGCGAATTGGCACTCGGTAAGAACCTCCTCGTGGCCTTCATGCCGTGGCGTGGTTTCAACTTCGAAGACGCTATTTTGATTAATGAACGCTGCGTGCGTGACGACACCTTCACTTCTGTCCACATCAAGGACTTTGAATGCGGTGCTCGTGACACGAAGTTGGGTCCAGAACAAATCACCCGTGATATCCCCAATGTCGGTGAAGATATGCTTCGCAACTTGGGTTCGGATGGTGTTGTCCGCGTGGGTGCGGAAGTTCGCCCAGGTGACATCCTCGTGGGTAAAATTACCCCGAAGTCTGAAACCGAATTGGCTCCGGAAGAACGCCTCCTCCGTGCAATCTTCGGTGAAAAGGCTGCTGACGTCCGTGATACTTCTTTGAAGGTTCCGCCGGGAACGAAGGGTATCGTGATGGATGTTCGCGTCACCAACAGTGATGCAGAAGCCGCCGCTAAGGCTCGTAAGAGCGCCAAGGCCATCACCAATGCGTTGATGGACGATGAAGACAATGTTGAATCTTACTTGGAAGAATCCGCAATGCCTGAACAGGCAGATGAAATCGATGCTCGTAAGGCTGATGATGTGCGTAAGCGCCGTGAAGCCCACTTGCAAGATGAAATGGTCAAGGAATTCTCCGAGAAGTGGTTGGGTCAGACCTTCTCCTACGACATCCGTAATATGGATACGCAGGAAGTGGTGATTCCGAAGAATAAGAAGATTACGAAGTCTCTCTTGTCTAAGGTCTCTGCAGATTGCGCACATCTCCAGGTTGTTGAAAGCGATGACGATGATGCTGCAACGCGTTTGCAACAGCAGACCACCCAGGCAGAAATTGATGAAATCACCGATAAGTTCGCTCCTCGCTTTGAAGAGCTCAACATGATCGGCATCGAAGGTATGGATGATGCAGGTATGCTCGACGAAGATCGTGTCGTTAAGCAAGTCCGCGTCTTCATCGCAGAAAAGAAGAATCTCTCCGTGGGTGATAAGCTCGCAGGTCGTCACGGTAACAAGGGTGTCGTTTCGCGTATCCTCCCCGATTGCGATATGCCCTTCTTGCCCGATGGTCGCTCGGTTGACATCGTGCTCAACCCCTTGGGCGTGCCTTCGCGTATGAACCTTGGTCAGCTCTTTGAAACCGTTCTCGGTGGTGCTTGCTCTGAATTGGATATGCATGTCAAGACCCCTGTCTTCGACGGTTGCTTGGAAAGCGAAATCGATGAATTGTTGGCAAAGGCTCGTCAGCATCAAGAAGAAAACACCATGCCGGGCGCCGTACCGTGGATTAGCTCCGATGGTAAGAGTGTCCTCTATGATGGTTTGACGGGTGAACCCTTTGGTCAGCGCGTTGTCGTTGGTACCATTTACATGTTGAAGTTGCACCACTTGGTCACCGATAAGATTCACGCTCGTGCAACGGGTCCTTACTCGTTGGTCACGCAGCAACCGCTCGGTGGTAAGGCTCAAGCCGGTGGTCAGCGTATGGGTGAAATGGAAGTGTGGGCACTCGAAGCTTACGGCGTGGCATACGCCCTCCAAGAGTTGCTCACTGTTAAGTCCGACGATGTGGTTGGCCGTACACGCATTTATGAGACGATTGTTAAGGGTACGAACACTTTGGAAGCCGGTACTCCCGAATCCTTCTCCGTGCTCGTCAGCGAACTCCGTGGTCTCTGCTTGGATATGCGCCTCTTAGGCGGTCAAGAAGAAGAGGCGCCTAAGGCTGAACCCAGCCCGACGCAGTTGCTCGCTACTCCCCAAAAGTCTCTCACCCTTTAATCTAGGAGGTCTTACATGAATCCCTACGCTACGAAGGAAATGTTTAAGCTCCCCCACGATGCACAGTATGATGCCGTTAGCATCGCACTTGCCGATCCCGCAACCATTCGTCAGTGGTCGCACGGTGAAGTGAAGAACCCTGAAACTATCAACTATCGTTCCTATCGCCCTGAACGCGAAGGTCTCTTCTGCGAACGCATCTTCGGTCCTACGAAGGACTGGGAGTGCGCTTGCGGTAAGTACAAGCGTATTAAGCACAAGGGCATCATCTGCGATCGTTGCGGTGTGGAAGTGACGCAAGCTCGCGTTCGTCGTGAACGCATGGGTCACATTGAATTGGCCGTTCCGGTCAGCCATATTTGGTTCTTCAAGTGTAATCCTAGCCGCATCGGTGCAATGTTGGATCTTTCGAGCTCTGTACTCGAACGCGTCCTTTATTATGAAGATTATTTGGTCACCGATCCAGGCGAAACCCCGCTCCAAGAATTCCAGCTCCTCTCTGAAGCTGAATATAATGAAGCACAAGAAAAGTACAACACCGGTAACATGGAAGCTTTTGAAGCTGGCATGGGTGCAAAGGTGATTCGCGACTGCTTGGCTCGTATTGACTTGGACGAACTCAAGGCCCAATTGGAAGAAGAAATCGAGAATACGCGTTCGAAGCAGACCCGTAAAAAGATTATCAAGCGTATGAAGATTGTGGAAGGTTTCCGCACGTCTCGCGCTCGCCCTGAATGGATGATTCTCGAAGTACTCCCTGTGATCCCGCCGGAATTGCGTCCGTTGGTTCCGTTGGAAGGTGGTCGCTTTGCAACTTCCGACCTCAACGACCTCTATCGTCGTGTGATTAACCGTAACAATCGTTTGCGTAACCTCTTGCAGCTTAAGACGCCGGATGTGATTATCCGTAACGAAAAGCGTATGTTGCAAGAAGCTGTTGACGCTGTCTTTGATAACGGCCGTCATGGTCGTGCAGTGGCTGGTGCGGGTTCTCGTCCGCTCAAGTCCATCTCGGACATGCTCAAGGGTAAGACCGGTCGTTTCCGTCAGAACCTCTTGGGTAAGCGTGTGGACTACTCTGCACGTTCGGTAATCGTTGTCGGTCCGAACTTGAAGCTTCATCAGTGCGGTTTGCCGAAGAAGATGGCGCTTACCTTGTTCGAACCCTTCATCATTCGTCGTTTGAAGGAAATCGGTCTTTGCCATACGGTTCGTACGGCGAAGAAGATGATCGAACAGCAGAAGCCTGAAGTTTGGGATATCCTCGAAGAAGTCACGCGCGGCAAGACGGTGATGCTTAACCGTGCACCGACCTTGCACCGTCTCTCGATTCAGTCCTTTGAACCCGTTCTTATCGAAGGTGAAGCGATTCGTTTGCACCCGATGGTTTGTACGCCCTTCAACGCAGACTTCGACGGTGACCAGATGGCTGTTCATGTGCCGCTTTCGGTGGAAGCTCAGTTGGAAAGCCGTTTGTTGATGCTTTCGACGAACTCGATCTTCTCGCCTGCATCCGGTGAATCGAACAAGACTCCGACGCAAGATATTGCTCTCGGCTGCTACTACCTCACCGCTATGGATCAGCAAGATAAGCTTGCTAATCGTAGCGCAGCGAAGGGTGTTGCTCCCGATCCTGTGAATGACCGTCTCCCGCTCTTTGGTAACACCAATGAAGTGATGCTCGCCTTTAATGATGGCGCCCTCTCTGTCCATGACCGTATTTGGTTCAAGAACCCTGACTATGGTCATGCAGATCGTGCAAATGGTGATGCTTCCGCTAAGGTTATCGTGACCACGGTTGGTCGTGTTATCTTCAACGAAGTATGGCCGGAAGAAATGGGCTTCTGGAATGATAAGGTCACGAAGTCGACGCTTTCTAAGTTGATTCTCGCTTGCCACCGTGCAGTGGGTCATGACCGTACCATTACGATGCTCGACCAGCTCAAGGCGCTCGGCTTCGAATGGGCCTGCCAGTCTGGTGCCTCCATGGGTATCAAGGATATGATTCGCCCCGCTGACAAGGACAAAGTTATTGACGCTTCCGAAAAGGAAGTTCAGCGCGTGCAGAAGCAGTTTGCACAAGGTCTCATCACCGATGGTGAACGTCGTAGCAAGGTGACCGACATTTGGTCTGCAGCTACCGAACGCATTGCAGACTCGCTCTATTCGACCATTGAAAAGAACGTTTCGCCTGACAACCCGAATCCTACAGATATCAACCCCATCTTCATGATGGCAGACTCTAAGGCTCGTGGTTCGCGTACGCAGATTCGTCAGCTCGCTGGTATGCGTGGCTTGATGGCTAAGCCGAACGGTGAAATTATCGAAACGCCGATTACCGCATCTTTCCGTGAAGGTCTCTCGGTTCTCGAATACTTTATTTCGTCTCACGGTGCTCGTAAAGGTTTGGCTGATACCGCATTGAAGACGGCAGACGCAGGTTACATGACCCGTAAGCTCGTTGATGTCGCTCAAGATGTGATCATTACTCAGCAAGACTGTAACACCATGTCGGGTATTGAAGTCGAAGCTGTTGTTGAAGGTAACGAAG
>JAUNQZ010000138.1 GCA_030535915.1 bacterium | reverse complement strand
TCTGAGTGTCCGAGGTCCGAAAGTCCTTGTTTTCTGATGTCCGAAGTCTGAAGTCTGAAGTCCTTTCCTCCTCGGGCGCCAGCCCGCCAAGCTTTTCTAAAGAAAATGGCTTGAGGTTTACTATTAGATATGCTATAATTATCGCAATGATTTTCTTACGAAGGAGATAGACGAAATGATTAATGTAGGTATTGTTGGCTGCGGCTATGTCGGTGGAGCACTCAAGGTATGGTTGGAAGAAAACAACCCCAATGTCAAAGTGCTCGTCAGCGACCCCCCCAAAGGCATGAACGACGACCTCTCCCAGGCCGACATCGTCTTCGTCTCCCTCCATGTTCCCACCGAAGACGACGGCACCCAAGATCTCACCCTTACCACCGAGATCATCAAAGGCCTCCCCGACGTCCCCGTCTTCATTCGCACGACCATCCTCCCCGGCACCTCCGAACGCCTCTCCAAGGAAACCGGCCACAAGGTCTACTTCATGCCCGAATTCCTTACCGAGCGCACCTACATCGAAGACTTCAAGAGCCAACCCATGGTCTTCACAGGCGAACTCGATCTCCTCGCCCAAATCTTCATTGGTAAGAAATTCTGCTACATGACCTCCCTCGAGGCCGAAATTACCAAATACGCCCACAACGTCTTCGGCGCCGTCAAGGTTACCTACTTCAACGCCATTGCCGACTACTGCCGTCGTTTAGGTGCCGACTACAAGCGCGTTCACACCGGTGTGCTTCTCTCCGGGTATATCAACGACACCCACACCTACGTCCCCGGACCCGATGGCAAACTCGGCTACGGCGGCAAATGCTTCCCAAAAGACGTCAACGCCTTCGCCAAGCTCACCGCAGAGCTCCCCCTTGGGAAGCTCCTCGCCCCCCTCCACGAACTCAATGTTGGCTTCCGCGGCTTTGAAGAACGCATCTAATGCCTATGACCAACCTTCGAACCCCCGATGTCTACGACAAGAAAGCCCTCTACTGGGGGCTTTTTGGTATCGCCCTCTCCTGTGGCCTAATGGCAACCCTCCCCATGGGGTCCGGCTTCCTCATTCTTCTTCCCATTGCACTCGTTGGCTTTGGCGGGAACCGCACCCTGCTCCTCATGTGGACCTTGCTTGCTGCCACCATCTTTACGATGGGCAATCCCTACCTCTTTAACAAAGGAATGATCTTCCTCTACTCCAACCGCCTCCTTTACCTCCTCGTTGCGATGATTATGACCTTTCAGATCATTGGTCAACGCAAAGCGGTGACGGTGAAGCCATTCCTCTTTCTCCTTGCTTTTTTGGTCTATATGACAGCGATTTCCGCACAAGGCTGGAATCCCCTCATTAGCTACATGAAGCTCATCCTCTTTACGGTGATTTATTTGGCCTTTTATAGTGTCGCTAATGCTTCTGCCACCCGTTGGAATGTCCGTGATGAGGTCCTTCGCAGTATCTTTCTCGGCTTTGCTTGCTTTATTATCCTTGGTTCTATCGCGCTGATACCTTTCCCTGCGATTTCAACATTGAGTGCCGCTAGAGCGCTTGAACAATTTGGTTATATCCCAGAGGGCGCGCTCTTTATGGGGGTGACCGGTCAGTCACAGACCCTCGGACCTTTGGTTGCCGTGGTGACGACCTTCTTGCTTGCCGACTGGCTCTTTAATGTCAAGCGGTGGTCCTGGCTCTATGCGCTTCTCTTTGCGTGTACGCCGATTTTGATTATTAAGACCGGTTCGCGTACAGCAATGGGCACCTATCTTGCAGGACTTCTCTTTGTTGGCTTTCTCTTTATGCGCGCCCGTGGGGTGGGGGGGAAATGGAAATCCCGTGCCCTTACGGTGGGCTTCCTCTTAGGAACCTTCGCCATCCTTGGTCTCTTTGCAACCCCTGCAGCGCGTCAAAGTGTAACGAACTTTGTCTTTAAAACACGCGGTGGCACGATTGAAAAACATCAACAAACATGGGAGAGGTTGACCTCTTCGCGTCAAGGGCTTGTGGATGAGATGAAGGAAAATATTGCCGAGAAACCGATGGTGGGCAATGGCTTCCAAGTGATGAAGTCAATGGAGCATATTGAGATTGTCAGCATCGCGCAACTCCTTTCACAACCGGTTGAAAAGGGCGTCTGGATTTACGCAGTAATGGAGGATGGTGGCATCTTTGGGATGTTGCTCTTCTGCTTCTTCTTGATTACGGTCTTTTACACGCTCTTGAAACACCGCGTCTATGTGACGGCGTCCGCTTTCTTCGTTTTTGTGGTTTCGAATTTTGGTGAATACACCTTTTTCTCCATGTCAGGTATGGCGGGTATCTTTTGGGCATTGATTTTCGTGGGGACCGTCTTCGATGCGCACACCTTGCGCCGCCGCCAGCGGGAACAGCTAGCAGCTGGCGCTGCGAATTATGATTTACGAATTACGAATTATGATTCGGGAAGTAGTGGGTATGGACCGGTGAACCAATTATGAATTACGAATTATGAATTATGAGGTGGCGCTGAGTCAATTATGAATTACGATTTACGAATTATGAATTGAGAGAAAAATGAAAGAGAATGTGTTGCTACAGAAGAGTAAGGCTTTTGCGTTGATGATTATCAAGCTTTATACATTTCTCAAAGATGAAAAGCATGAAGTTGTCTTGGCAAAGCAATTGTTGCGTAGTGGCACAAGTATTGGAGCAAACATTCGAGAATCTCAACGCGCTCAATCGGAAGCGGATTTCTATGCTAAATTGTTTATTTCTTTGAAAGAAGCGGACGAAAGTGCTTATTGGTTAGAACTTTTATATGAAAGCGACTTTATTTCTCGTGAGCAATATGATAAACTATATGCACACTGTGACGAACTCATCCGAATTTTGGTCTCAATTACGCATAAAAAGTTTTCATACAACACAAATTCGTAATTCATAATTCATAATTCGTAATTGTGTTAAAGGGTTAA